>CAYZKI010000258.1:0-5044 GCA_964478745.1 uncultured Bacteriovoracaceae bacterium | reverse complement strand
GCTCAAGGTCTCGAAGCCCGAGGAGGCGTTCACTTGCGGCCTGCTCCACGACATCGGCAAGCTCGTCCTCCATGAGGTGGACTCCGAGCGCCTGAAGAAGATCCTGGCCGAGACCTCGAGGCGCGAATGCTCGTTCATCGACGTCGAGCGCGAATGGGACCTCCCGGCGCACACCTATCTGGGCGAGGTGATCGCGACGAAGTGGGGCCTGCCGCAGGTCATCCGCCTCTGCATCCGGTACCACCACCAGGACGTGAGCACGCTCGACACGATCCTCGCGTCGGCGAAGCCCATGATCCAGATCGTCCGCCTCGCCAACGGCATCTGTCTCAAGGCCGGCATCGGGAAGTCGGGCGACTGCTCGAAGGGCACCGTCACCCCCGAAATGCTCAAGCCCCTCGGCCTGACCATGGCGGATGTCGAGAAGATCGAGGAGCAGCTGGGCAAGGACATGGAAAGAGCGGGGGCGTTCCTGAATGCCAGGTAAGCGCGCCAGCCTGAAGGTCGTCTCCGGGCCCGCCGTCCACGTGACGGAAGCCCCGACCGCTCTCGAGAGCAAGTACGAGGCGATCTTCAACCAGGCTTCCGACGCGATCCTCACGCTCCTACCGAGCGGCAAGATCGACGCCGCGAACCAGGCGCTCGAGGAGCTCACGGGCTACGTGAAGTCCGAGCTCGCCGGAAAGACGGCGGATCTTTTCGCTCCGGACCCCGCGCACGCGCAGAGCTCCTCGCGGAGCCGCGCGCTGACCCCGCTCATGCTGCTCACGCCGGGCACCCACGAGGACGTGGCGATCGCCCGCAAAGACGGCTACGTCCGCTACGTCGACGTCCGCGTCCGCCTCGTCTCGAGCGGCGACGAGACGCTCTCCTTGGCGATCTTCCGCGACATGACCGAGAAGAAGAGCATGGAGCGCGAGCTGATCACCAAGCACAGCGAGCTCAAGAACGCGTACTTCCAGCTCGAGCGCAAGAACGCCGAGCTCCAGGCCATGCAGGAAACCCTGGTGCAGTCGGGCAAGCTCGCCGCCCTCGGCGAGCTCGCGGCCGGAATCGCGCACGAGCTCAACCAGCCGCTGACCGGCATCAAGGGATACGCGCAGGAGCTCCAGGGCGGCGGCCTCAAGGCGGGCGAGTCCGAGCTTTTCCTGAAAGAGATCGTCTCGAACGTGGACAAGATGTCGACCATCATCGGCTACCTGCGCACCTTCACGCGCAAGTCGGTCGAGAACTACGAGTTCACCGACGTGCATACCGCCATCGAGGAGTCGCTCAAGATGCTCTCGCGGCAGTTCGCCTCGCGCGGCATCGTGGTCGAGCGTCGCTTCGGCGGCGATGTCTCCAAGGTCTACGCGAATCCGCTGCAGCTCGAGCAGGTATTCATCAACCTCGCCACGAACGCGCGCGACGCGATCGAGGCCACGGGCCGCGGGCGCGGGCTGATCACGATCAGCACGCGCGACGCCGGCGGCTTCGTCGAGATCACGTTCAAGGACGACGGCACGGGCATGACCGATAAGACCAAGTCCAAGGTTTTCAACCCGTTCTTCACGACCAAAGAGGTCGGCAAGGGGATGGGGTTGGGTTTGAGCCTCAGCTACGGGCTTCTTTCGAAGCTCCAGGGCTCGATTGTCGTCGAAAGTGAGTTGGGAAAGGGTGCGGCGTTCTTGATCCGCATCCCGAAGGATTTCAGGGAACTCGCCTAGAACGGGCGAAGTCGTACGTACACAGAGAGGGAGAAGAAGAAGCATGAACAAGCAAAGAGTACTGGTTGTCGATGATGAGGAAACCATCCGCAACTTGCTTCGTAGCCGCCTCGACCGGGATGGCTACGACGTGACGGTGGCGCCGAACGCGGATGAGGCGCAGAACGCCTGTCAGAAGGGCGAGTTCGCCGTGATGATCACGGATCTGAAGATGCCCGGCAAGGACGGCTTCGCGCTGACCAGCTGGACCAAGGACAAGTTCCCGCACACGCAGGTGATCGTGATCACCGGCCACGGCGAGAAGGAAGTCGCGGTGAAGGCCCTCCGTGGCGGCGCTTGCGATTACCTCGAGAAGCCCTTCGACATGGAAGAGCTGAGCAACGCCGTGAAGCGCGCGGCCCGCGAGTATCAGACCGCGAAGGACGAGAACGAGCTGGTGGCCCGCCTCGAAGCCCGCGTCGAGCGGGTCGAAGGCAAGGCCGAGGACAAGTACTGGTACGTCTCGAAGGCCGAGTCCATGAACAAGGTCAACGAGTGGCTCACCATCCTTCGTCGCGAAGCGATGCGTGGCGGCGCCGAGGAGCCGAGCGTGCTCGTTCTCGGCGAGAGCGGCACCGGCAAGGAAGGCATCGCCCGCATGATCCACGCCGGCTCCCGCCGCGGCAAGGGTCCGTGGGTGGCCGTGAACTGCGCGAACTTCAGCGAGCAGCTGCTGGAGTCCGAGCTTTTCGGCCATGAGAAGGGCTCCTTCACCGGCGCCAACTCCCTCAAGCGAGGCCTGTTCGAGATCGCCAAGGGCGGCACGCTTTTCCTCGACGAGATCGGGGAGATGGACGTGAAGCTCCAGGCGAAGCTCCTGCGCGTGCTTCAGGAACGGGTGTTCCGTCGCGTGGGCGGCAACGCCGACCTCGAGGCCGACGTCCGCATCGTCGCGGCCACCAACCGCAACCTCCAGGACAAGATCCGTGAAGGCAAGTTCCGGGAGGACGTCTATCACCGCCTCAGCCGCGTCGTGATCGAGCTTCCGGCGCTCCGTGCACGCACCGAGGACCTGGTCCCGATGGCGACGCAGTTCGCCGACCGCGCTTTCCGCGGCCGCGGAAAGCACTTCTCGGGCTTCACCCCCGACGCTCAGGAAGCCCTGCGCACCTACTCGTGGCCGGGCAACGTCCGCGAGCTGCTGAACGTGATCGAGCGCGCCGCTCTCCTCTGGGACGGCTCGGGCTCGGTTTCGGCCCGCGCTCTCGGCGTTCCGACCACGTCGTCCGGATCGACGGCTACCGCTCCGGCGGGCGCCACGACCACGACGGCGTTCGGCGGCAAGCTCGAGCTCGTGGCCTCCCCGTTCCGCTCTCCCGACGAGAACGGCGCGGGCGGTTACACCGACCTCAAGAAGAAGTGGGCCGATTCGTTCGAGCGCGAGTACCTCACGGCGACTTTGACCCGTCACGCGGGCAACGTCTCCGCGGCGGCTCGCGAAGCACGCCTGGATCGCAATAATTTCCTGCGTCTCCTGCGCCGTCACGGCCTCAAGGCGCAGACGTACCGCAAGGCGGCTTAAGGCCAGTTCCGGTTCTGTAAGCAAGTCAGTCAGTATCCGCTTCTTGATTCTCTCTAAAGAAGGGCCCGTCATCCAGCGAAGGATGGCGGGCCTTTCGCGTTTCGCGTATTCCGTTTACTTCGCGCTGCCGGAGGACGCGATTGCCGGTGCATTGGCCACCGGGTTCACCGGCAGCGGCTTTGATTCGAGAAGGCTCCCTGAAGATACCGCCGAGGAGTCGGAGATCGTCGTGCTCCCGGAGCTCGGCTTACCGCCTTGGAGCTTCTTGACGTACTCGGGGTCGTTCAGGTTACTGCTGGTGTGGCAGAAGAATTCGGCTTCCTGGCTGATTCCGGCTGAGTCCGCAAGTTGCGCGAGCTTCTCCAGATCTCCGAGAAGCTCCTTGAACTTCTCGCTTTCGGCTCCGGAAGCGCCCGCGAGCTCGAAGCCGCGGATCAGGACGCGATGGAATTTGTCGCAGGCCCCTTCGAGGGATTTCCCCGCAGCCGCCGCGGCAGCTGGATCCTTGAGCGTTCCCGGGGGGAGACTCCAGAACAGCTGGTCGATTTCCTTCATGAGGGTCATGCCCGAGCTCACCGCGTCGAGCGCGATTTCGATCCGCGCGTGTTGAGCCCCGTCGATCTGCTTCTTCGAAAGGGCCTCGTCAGCGGCTTCCTTGATGACCCCGGAGTGCATTCCCAGGACCGCCTCCATCATCCAGAGCTTCTTCACGGTTTTGTCTCGCTGACTGTCTAGATGGCGATCACTGGGCGTCATCTGAGCCAGAGCCGGGCAGGCAGAGAGCAGGAGGACGTGAATCCAGATCGATGGCTTTCTCATTTCAATCTCCGTGTTGAACGCCCTTCTGTGCATCGGCGGTGCCAAGCGCCATCTCTGTCTCATCGCTTGAATCATTGGACGAAGTTCGAAGATTCCCGCTTCTTGTTTGCCGAGCAATCAGTCGCGCGTCAGGATCCGGGCAGTGTCCTCGGCGACGCAGGGCGCTCCGCAGCTTCCAACATTAAGTGTTTTTCGTGTCGAAACGGACACATCGTTCCCGCCGGATTCAGCCGATATAATAGAGGTTCGGGGACGGGGGTTCACGATTGAGCAAGGCGGTGGTTGTTCTCGTTTCTTTGGCGGCTCTCGCGGCATCCGGCTGCGACTTCAAGAGCGGTAGCCGCAAGTCCAGGCGCACGCGCGCGGGCCAGGTGTCGCTCTCCATGGCCCGCACCGGGATGCCGGCCGAGAGCTTCATCCCTCCCGGCATCTCTCCCTCCGCGGTCTCGTGGGACGGAAGGCTCTTCTTTCACGGATACGCGTCGCCGGAAGGTTCGGGCGTCAGCGTCTTCAGGCCGGAGAGAGTGCGCCTCGAGAACGGCGCGCCGGTGTTTCCGGCCGACTCGGTCTCGGCTCCGGCCCTCGTCAATGAGGCCATCCTCCAGCCCGGAATGTCGGTCGATCAGGCCCGCGCTCGGGCGCTGACCTGGGGCTACGACAACTACCCGCTTGGAAGCGTGATCCCCGATCCCCGCTATCCTACGAATCCGTACCGCTCGAACGCCGATGGCTCACCGAATGATGACGGCGAGTTCGAGACGTACCGAATGATCTACTTCATGACCCGCGGCCACGTGATCGACCCGGCAACCAATCAGCCTCTCTTTCAGCCCACAGCGACCGTCGCCGCCCGGGGCACGGTGGTCGTGCGCAATCCGCGAACCGCGACGGCATCGATCGAGCGCGCGCAGACGGATCCTGTCGATGGAAGCGGCCTGTTGGCCGTGCCGCTCCGAAC
>CAYZKI010000257.1:312-5089 GCA_964478745.1 uncultured Bacteriovoracaceae bacterium | reverse complement strand
CCAGGAACTCCTCGGCCAGGCCGAGAATCAACGAGCCCACGACCGCGCCCGTGACGTTTCCGATCCCGCCGAGCACCGCCGCGACGAAAGCCTTCAGTCCCGGAAGCGTGCCCATCAGCGGCTCGATCTTGGGATAGATCAGACCGACCAGGACGCCCGCGGCTCCCGCGAGCGCCGAGCCCAGCATGAACGTGTACGAGATCACGCGATCCGTGGGGATGCCCTGCAGCGACGCGAGATCGTGATTGAAGCTCACCGCCCGCATCGCCCGCCCGATGCGCGTCTTGAACACGATGGTCTGGAGAATGGCCATCAGCGCGAGCGAGATCACGAGCACCATTCCCTGGAGCGGGTTGATCTTCAGATCCCCGATCGCCCACTCTCCCTCAGGCTGCCAGAGCTGCGGGAAGAACTTCGGGTCGGGATTGAAGACCAGCTGCCCCGAGAACTGCAGGAACAGGGAAACGCCGACCGCGGTGATGAGCAGGTTGATCCGCGGCGCGCGCCGGAGCGGGCGATACGCCGCGCGCTCGATGACGAAGCCCGCGAGCGCGCAACCTGCCATCGCGATCCCCAGAACCAGAAGCAGGGAGGCGAATGACGAGGTCTGTCCCAAGCCCATAGCGCGCGAGCTGTAAAAGCCGATGAACGCGCCCAGCATGAAGATCTCGCCATGGGCGAAGTTGATCAGCCGCAGGATCCCGAACACCATCGTGTAGCCGAGCGCGATGAGAGCGTAGATGCTCCCGAGCGAAAGGCCGTTCACGATGTGCTGGAAAAACTCGAGCATTAGGGATTGATCGTCGTTTGATACTTGAAGTCGCCGCCGGCGACCTTGAGGACGACGGCCGACTTCACGGCGTTACGCTGTTCGTTTATCGTGATCTTGCCGGTCACGCCCTGGAAGTCCTTCGTCTTGGCGATCGCGTCGCGGATGTCGGCCTTCGTGAGGGCCTTTGCCCGCTTCATGCCGTCGGCCAGGACCATCATGGCGTCGTAGCCCATGGCCGCGAGGCCGTCCGGGACCACGCCGAACGCCGCCTTGAACTCGGTGACGAACTGCTGGACGTGCGGGGACTTGTCCTCAGGCGAGTAATGGTTCGAGAAGAAGGAGCCGTCGAGCGCGTTGCCGCCGATCTCCTTGAGCTTCGGCGAATCCCAGCCGTCGCCCCCGAGCAACGGCACTTTGATGCCGAGCTCGCGGGCCTGGCGCGAGATCAGGCCGACGTCCGTGTAATAGCCGGGGACGAAGATCGCCTCGGGGTTCTTGGTCCGGATCGCCGTGAGCTGCGACTTGAAATCCATGTCGCTCGAGCTGTAGCTCTGGTCGAGGATGATCTCGCCGCCGAGCTTCTTGAACGTTTCGGCGTAGAAGTTCGCCAGGCCGACGCTGTAGTCGCTCTTCACGTCGCGGAGGATCGCGACCTTCGAGAGCTTCAGGTGTTCCTTGGTGAACTTCGCCATCACCGTGCCCTGGAAGGGATCGATGAAGCAGACGCGGAAGATGTGGTCGCCGAGCTCCGTGACTTTCGGATTCGTCGAGGACGGAGTGATCATCGGCGTCTTGTGCTGCTGGGCGATCGGCGCCATCGCGATGGAGCGGGAGCTCGCCACTTCGCCCAGGATCGCGATCACGTTGTTCTGGGTGATCAACTTGGTCACCGCGGTCGCGGCTTCCTCGGGGATTCCGCGGTCGTCGAGGGTGAGCACTTCGATCTTCTTGCCCTGGATGCCGCCGGCCGCGTTGAGCTGCTGCACAGCGAGCATGATGCCGTTGTGGGTCGAGGTGCCAAAGGTCGCTTCGGTGCCCGTCATGGATCCGACTTCACCCACACGGATCACGTCGCCAGCGGGAGCGGAAGCCGCGCCGGTCGCTCCGCCCGGGGTTCCCGGGGCCGGCGCGACGCCTTTCTTGCAGGCTGTCATGAGAGCCGGGGCGCTCAATGCGGCGAAAACCACCCACAGCGTTCTGCACATCTTCGTACGATTCATGAAAGTGGACATCATCTTGGGGCGCGCTCCTCGTGAAATAGCGTCAGCATGCGTGTTGACAGCGGCTGATCCAAGCAGTCATATTCTCCATGTCAGGAAGAGTCAATAAATGAGCCGACCTAAGCGCGCTTCCTCAAAGAGTTATTACGAATTCCCCGCGGCTCTGAAGAGCTTCGTGGGCTACCTCGAGGGCACCCAGAAATCGGCTCACACGATCAAGAATTACCGGCTCGACTTGCTCTCGTTCCGCGACTTCCTGGAAGACATCAAGGATGAGGCTCCGCGCAAGCTCGCCAACCTGACCCCGAAAGAGGTCGAACGCTTCCATGATCATCTGAAAGCGCAGGGCCTGAAGACCAACACCCGCCGGCGCAAGCTGCTCACGGTGCAGCGGTTTCTCGGTTATCTCAGCAACCGGAACAAGGTTCCGATGGAGCTGGCGCGCCGCCTGCCGACCCCCCACAAGATCGAGCGCGTTCCCTCGACGGTTCCGTTCGACGCGCTTCTCGAAGCCGTTCGCGCGCTTCCGCAGGAAACCGTGCTCGACCGGCGCAATCGCGCGCTCCTCTGGACGTTGACCGAGACGGGTTGCCAGGTGAGCGAAGTGGGGCTTCTCAAGTTTTCGCATTTCAAGCGCCTTCCCTCGGGCGAGGGCGCCGTCGAGATCCCGGGCAAGGCGATCCGCACGCTTCCGGTCTCGGACGAGCTCGTCTCGGTGGTCGAGCAGCTGAAGTCCGGCGCGCCATCGGGCCCTTCGGGAGAGCGGTGGGTTTTCGAGGGCTTCAACAAGTTCGGCTCGCTCGGCGGCCCGATCTCCTCGAGGGGTGTCGAGCTCCTGGTGCGCGCCTACGGCGCGCGGCTCGGGTTTCCGAACCTCGTGCCCCGCACCTTCCGGCACTCGGTCGTGCTCCATTGGTACCGGCAGGGGCTCAAGGCCGAGCAGCTTCGCGAGCGCCTCGGGTTGAAGACCGATTACGCCTTCCGCGTGTTCGAGCCGCTGTTCGCGAGCGTCAACGCCGAGGGGCCGGGCGCTCCTACACCCAGCTCCACATCCACATCCATCTCCTGAAAGAGTCGGCGTCGATCTTGAGCGCCGCGAGGATCGGCAGGAAGTAGGCGAAGATCGCGAACGTCGCCCCGAGGAACGCCCAGCGCGGCCACTGCCCGAGGTGAGGGCGCCTGCTCTCGAGGACCTCGAACGCCCAGGCGAGCGCCAGGCTCAGGACCATGCCGGCCGGATAGTAGTAGTAATAGAAGGCGATCTTCCGGGGAATGACGGCCCAGGAGAAGTAGAACACCGAGTAGAAGAAGACGATGAGGAAGGCCGCGCGGCTGCGCGTCCGGATCCAGTTCGAGACGCAGAAGAACATCGCCGCCAGGCCGGCCCACATCACCAGGGGATTGCCGAGCAGGACGACGCCGCGCACGTGTTCCTGCCGGGCGCCTTCCTTGTCGAAGGCGTACCAGATCGGGCGCTTCATGATCGCCCAGTCGGTCCACTTGCTCATGTAAGGATGGTCGGTCACCACCCGGAGCTGGCCCTCGTACATGGTTTTCTGCATCAGGAACAGGTCCCAGATGCCGTGGGTGTTGGAGGGCTGGGTGTAAAGGAGCGGGATGAACGTGACGAAGTAAATCACGAGCGGGACGAGCACGAGGCGCGATCCCCAGTCGCGGACCGCGACGCTCTTCAGAAGCGCGCCCGAGTACCATTCCTCGCCCGTGGGGGCCTCGCGGCGCTTCGCCGGCTGGAAAGTCACCCCCCAGGACTGAAGCAGCCGCGCCAGGAGCACGAGCCCGATGCAGGCCGCCCAGGGAATCACGGCGAACCACTTGGTGGCGGTCGCCAGGCCGAAGCAGGCCCCCGCCCACAGCAGGTAGCGGCGCGTCTTCTCGCGCGTGAGCTTCGCGTCCCAGGCGGCCGTGAACGCCGCGCATCCGAACGAGAGAAAGGCGAACATGAAAGTGTCGAGCATCCCGATGCGCGACTGCACGTAGAGCAGCTGATTGAACAGCGTGATGCCGGCCACCCAGAGCGCGAGCTTCTGGTTGCGGAACAGCGCGAGCGCCCAAAGGTACATTCCGACCAGGGTGAGCGCCCCGAACGTGGTGCTCGCGAAACGCCAGCCGATCGGGCGGTCGCCCCAGGCCGCGATGCTGACCGCCATGATCATCTTGCCGAGCGGGGGATGCTCCCAGTTCTGGTTCTCCTTCCAGGCCAGGAACTGCTTGGCGGACGGGATGTAATGGAACTCGTCGAAGTTGGGGGTCCGCGGGAACTGAATGTTGATCAGGAAGAGGAGCTGGGCGAGGAGGTAGAGGGACAGACAGGTCCAGAGAACCGTCCGCTTTTTTAGCGCCATTTGCGAGGTCGAGGCTAAAGCTGAAAATAGTCACGGTCAAGGTGGATTTCTGCTATCGTTCAAAGCGCTTATGACTGAAACCTCAGACACTGCACCAAAGCCCCAGCCAGAAATCGCGCGCAATGAGCCATGCCCCTGCGGCAGCGGCAAGAAGTACAAGCGCTGCCACGGCGTAGGAGCCGTCGGGAAGGTCGCGGCGCCGCGCGCGATGCCGGCGGGCCCGATGCCCGGAGGGTTCGACCCGAGCCAGATGGATCCCGCGATGCTCGCGCAGTTCTCGCAGATGCTTCAGCGGCTCCCTCGCGGGCAGATGCAGAAGCTCCAGGCGATGATGCAACGGGCGATGGCGGGCAAGGACGTGACGAAGGAAGCCGCCGAGTTCGAGCGCTCGCTTCCGCCCGACTTCAAGAACATGCTCTCCG
>CAYZKI010000257.1:0-302 GCA_964478745.1 uncultured Bacteriovoracaceae bacterium | reverse complement strand
CAGCCTCACGGTCGATGAGGCCCGGCGCATCGTCGAGCAGGCGGTTGCCGAAGGAAAGCTTTCCCGCGAAGAGGCAGACAAGCTTCTGTCGAAGAAATGAGCCGCGCCCGTTCGCGTTCGAGCAGATCGCTGCCCGCGCTGATCGGCGTGATCCATCTTCCGCCGCTTCCCGGCTCGTTCGGCGCCGCGAGCCTCATGAGCCCCGCTGACGCGCTCGGAGAGGCCGGCATGGCCGCGGTGAAGGAAGCCAAGCTGCTCGAGTCGGCCGGCTTCGACGGCATCATCGTCGAGAATTTCGGGGA
>CAYZKI010000256.1:3332-5093 GCA_964478745.1 uncultured Bacteriovoracaceae bacterium | reverse complement strand
TCGCCCCAGACTTTCTGGACCTCATCGAGCGTCATTCCGACGACGATATCCCGGCTGGCCAGGGCGCGGGAAATCAGCTCCTCGCGCGCTCTGCGGGTTTCGAGCTCCTTCTCCATCCGGGCCTCGCGCTCGGCCTCCAGGGTCTCCGGATCGAGCCAGAGGACGCGTCCGGGCTCCTCCTCGCGGAGGGCAAGCTCGGAGTAGCTGACCTCGGGAGCCGAAGCGCAGGCTGCGAGCAGCGCCACCGTCAGCGCGCTGGCGCCTACCCGAAACGATCTGGAAAGCCAGGAAAGATCTCTCACTTCAGCTCTATCGGCGTTAACCTGAAAGAGGTGAGTGATTCGTGAGCGATCAGAAATCTGCCCCCGAAACCCCAGCTCCCGCCGAAAAGAAGGCGACCTCCTTGCGGGCCGTCCTCTGGACGACGCGCCTCGAGCAGGCCTCGAAGAGCTCGCGAGCGCAGGTTCGCGAGGTGCTCGAGGCCATCCGCTCGCGCGACCGCATGACCCGCTGGATGTCTTTCGCGTTCCTGGTGAGCTCCATCGCCCTCGTCGCCGTGATCACGGTCGGAGTGCGCCGATGGTGGGCCCTCGGCCCGGGCAACCCCGAGAAGATCCATGCGCAGAGCGCGCAGGCGAAGCAGGTCTCCGAGTTCATCAAGAAGCAGTCGGAGGAGGCGAAAACGCGCGCGGCGATCGTTTCCCTCGGCAAGTTCATCGTCGAGCTCAAGGACATCGAGGTGGACGGCAAGCCCGTGCGCCGCACGGCAGGCGTGATGAACCTCGCCGAAGTCGAGCTGATCCTCGACTGCGGGGAGCGCGAAACGCGCGTCTACGTCGAAGAGCACATGCCCGAGGTGAGAAACCAGATCACCAACGTCCTCATCCCGCTCGATCGCGAGGAGATCATCTCGCGCGACGGGAAAAAGCGCCTTCGAAAGCGCATCCTCGACAGGCTCAACAGCTGGCTTCCCCACGGGAAGGTCCAGGACGTCGTATTCAACAACCTGATCGTCAGCTGAGGCTGATCAGTTCTGGGAAGCCTGGAGCGCCTGCGGGGCCCGCGGCGCGAGATAGTTCTTCCAGAGCGCGCGTGCCTTGGCGAGCGTCTGCTCGCGAAGGTCGTCGTCGCTCTCGGCGGCGGCTTCCTCGACCAGCGGAAGGAGCTGCGCCAGCGCGAAGCTCCGGTCTTCCGCGCTCAGGGGCTCTTCGGCGCGGGTTTTGAGGGCCGGCTCAAGCGCATCGAACGCCTCGGGGAAGTCGATCGAGCGGAGCGTGATGCCGACCTTCTGGCCGTTGATCAGGAAGTCGATCCCGGCGCCGTGGTAGGGGCGATTCTCGCTCGTGCAGCCGCCCATCGCCTGGGTAGCGACGATCACCGGATTCGCCTCGGCCTGGAACGCCGAAGTGCGGTGCACCTTCCTCGAGAACCACGTCTTGCAGGCCGCGCCTTCCGAGACCTCTTCACCCCGGGCTTCGCCTGCCAGCCCCAGGGGGGCGGCGGCGAGAAGGCCAAGAGTCAGAAGTTGGGAAAACGCCCGGTTCCACATCACGGCGCCTTATATACAACGCGCCGCGTCATAATGCAAGCGGGTGTATTTAACACATTGAAACGAAAGCTAAATATCTCCTATCTTAGGTTCTCTGACCATTCGGCCAGATTCGCCTTCGGACCGGGGATCCGGTGGCGCTTGAGCATCTCGAAAAGCGTGCTCCGCGCGACCCCGAGGATCTTGGCCGCGTTGCCCCGGTTTCCCTGCGC
>CAYZKI010000256.1:0-3322 GCA_964478745.1 uncultured Bacteriovoracaceae bacterium | reverse complement strand
CTCCTCGAGAGACAGCACCGCCGCTCCGAGCTCGAGCTCCGGGTTCCCCGCCGCGCTCTCCGAGGTCAGCAGGAACTCGAAAGCTTCCTCGTCCAGGATGGGCTGAAACGGGCCGGCCAGGCCGCTCGCGCGCTCGATGGCGTGCCTGAGCTCGCGGACGTTTCCCGGCCATCGGTGCGCCTTGAGCCTGAGCATCGCCCGCGGAGAGAGCGTGCGCGAGAGCTCGGAAGCGAACGAGGCCGCCAGCATCTCGATATCCGTCGGACGGCTGGCGAGCGTGGGAATCTCGATCGTGATCGACGCGAGCCGATAGTACAGATCGCGACGAAACCTGCCTTCCTCGACGAGCTTGAGGAGCGGGTGGTGGGTCGCGCAGAGCAGCCGCACGTCCGCGCGCGAGGAGTGATCCGCTCCCACCGGCCGGATCTCGCCGTTTTCCAGGAAGCGCAGCAGCTTCACCTGGATGTCGAGCGGAAGGTCGCCGATCTCGTCGAGGAACAGCGTCCCGTTGTGCGCCTGCATGAGCGCTCCCGGGCGCTGGTTCACGGCGCCCGTGAACGCGCCTTTGACGTGCCCGAAGAGCTCGCTTTCGGCCAAAGCGAGCGGCAGCGCCCCGCAGTGCAGCGGGACGAACGGACCCGATGCGCGGTCGCTCCAGGCGTGAATGAGATGCGCGAGCACCTCTTTGCCGGTTCCGGTTTCCCCGGCCAGGTAGATCGATAGGGGTGTCGGCGCCGCCTTCTTCGCGGTCCACAGTACCTTGGCCCCCGACTCCGAGCGCGTCAGCCAGTGACGAACGCCCATGGGCTGCTGAGGCAGCGAGTCCTTTGGTTGCGTCGGCTCGACGGAAAGGAGCGTTTCTCCGATCCGCACCGGAAGGCCGACGGGCAGGTGCGCCTCGCGCACGCTGAGGTCGCCGAGGCGCGCGCACGGGGCTGGTTCGGGAATCCTGATCCAGAACGGGGAGCCGTCGGCGGAGGTGAGGCGCTCGGGCGCCGCCCAGAGCGTCGCGGCTTCGGGCGCGACGGTGGGGTCGCGCAGCAGCACCCCCACGCCTTCGCCGCGGCCGAGGGTCATCGAGCCTTGGATGGGGACTTTTCTCGTTTCACCAGAGGGATCATGAATTCGGATTTGCCAGTTCATGGCCCCGTCCGTGAGCAATCGGCGTTCCCGCGGGAAACATGCGCGATCATCGTTAAATTGAAGCTCCGAGTTCCCCGGCCTGTGGTAACGGTTCAGATCTGTTCTATGGCAGGCGAATTCCTATACACCTTGGCGGATCAGGCGCAGTTCAAGGGGCTGTTCAACGGCCTGTTCTTCCGCGGCCGGAGAGAGCCCAGGATCGCGATGGTCGGACGCTCGAACGTCGGCAAGAGCTCGCTCATCAACGCGCTGCTGGGGCACAGGCTCGCACATACCAGCGCCAGCCCGGGGAAGACCCGCACCATCAATTTTTACGACTGGAAGGGAACGGGGCGGATCATCGCCGACCTCCCCGGGTACGGATTCGCGAAGGCCTCGCACGAGGAGCGCGACCGCTGGTCAGGGTTCATCAACCGCTACCTCGAAGCCGACGAAAATCTCGCGCGGGCCGTGGTCCTTCTGGACGCTCGTCATGGGCCGACCGAGCTGGATGCTCAGGCGATCCGTTTCTTGAGTTTGAAGGCCATCCCAGTTACCTTTGTATTTGCGAAGTTCGATACCCTGAAGACCCAATCGGAGCGCGTGACGCGCCGCCGCGAAGCGGAGGCAGCGCTTCGGGAGATGGGCTTCAACGCGGAAGAAACCTTCTGGGTCTCCGCGAAGACCAAGCAGGGACTGAACTTCCTGACCGACGCCCTGACCCGGTAGCCCGGTAGGATGACCCGATAGGGGCGGGTGACAACGGAGAACTGAAACCTTGCCCAGGTACGTCGCGCTCGCCTTCATGGTCGAATTTTTCATGATCCTCCTCACCTGCACGCTGCTGATGCAGCCGCGCTCGATGTTCGGGGCCGTTTCCCAGCGGATGAGCAGCGCGGTCATGGCGGGGGGCTTCGTCCTGCTTTGCCTGACTTTCTGCTGGTCCGTGATTCTCGGCGCGGTCCTCGCGCTCAACGACATGACTCTCAGGATCTGATCTGAACCGGAGCGCGCCCGTGATCGGCATCGTCGCACCTTCGGCGAGCGTCCCCCCGGTGGAGCTCGACCTCGGCGTGGAGCAGATCCGCGCAGCGGGGCTCGAGGCCTGGGTTCATCCGCAGTGCCGCAAGCGGCACCGCTTCTTCGCCGGAACCGACGAGGAGCGCGCTCAGGCGTTCTTCGAGGCGGCCACGGATCCCCGGTTCAGCGCGATCTGGAGCGCGCGCGGGGGCTACGGCGCGAACCGGATCCTGCCGATGCTCGACGCGCTCGCGAGGCGGGACGGGATCCCTTCGCCGAAGCTCCTGATCGGCTACTCGGATTCAACGGGGCTCGCCGAGTTCGTCCGCGCCCGATGGGGGTGGCAGGTCCTATCGGCGCCGATGCCCGGGCTTCGCAGCTTCTGCAGGCTCGAGCCCGGCGAGTGGAGCTCGATCGTTTCACTGGTTCGCGGCATCCGGCCCGCGAAGCTCTGGGGACGCAAAGTCACGCGTCTCAAGCTGTGGAAGGGAAGCGAGAGGCCTTCCGCGGAGATCCGCGGCGAGCTCGTCGGCGGGAACCTCACCGTCTGGACGACGATGATCGGCACGCCCTACGAGCCGAAGGTCGACGGGAAGATCGTCTTTTTCGAGGACACCGACGAGGCGCTGTACCGGCTGGACCGCATGGTCCAGCAGGTGGTCGCTTCGGGTGCGATCCGGGGCGCGCGCGCGCTGGTGCTCGGCAACTTCCAGAACTGCCGCGACTCGGTTCCGAGGGTTCTGAAAAAAGCCCCGGCTTCGGCGAAGGCGGCCGCCCGGCTGGTCAGGAAGCCCAAGGACTCCGAGCTTACCGTCCTTCGCAAGGCCTTGGACGAGAAGAGGCTGATCCCCGAGATCTTCGGCGAGCTTGCGGAAAGCGCGGGAATTCCGCTGTTTTTCGGCCTTCCCGTAGGGCACGGGCCCGAGCATTTCCCGTTGCCGCTCGGTGCCGAATACGCGCTGTCGACGGATGGACAGTTCGAACTTTTGAGCTGGAATTGGCTTCAAGGCTAAGCTAACTCTTTTTTTGCGCCTCGGTGGTGGAATGGTAGACGCGCCGGACTCAAAATCCGGTATCCGCAAGGGTGTGAGAGTTCGAGTCTCTCCCGAGGCACCATCATATGCGCGAGCCCCTCTCGAATCGCTTCGCGATTCTCGATTCCTCCCGCGCACCCCAGAGG
>CAYZKI010000255.1:3538-5123 GCA_964478745.1 uncultured Bacteriovoracaceae bacterium | reverse complement strand
GCGAAGGTCTGCGCGAAGTCGCCGTGGAAGAGCTCCCAATGAAGCGGGGTCTGCCGCGAGCGCCAGGCGCCGTTCTCGATCAGGGCCTTGGGCCCCGGGTGGCGGATGTGCGGGAACCTGTCCGGGTGATAGGTCGCCAGCCTGAGCGCGTCCAGGTCGATCTCGAAGCTCACCACCCTCATGGGCCGTACGGCCGAGCGCGAGCCCAGGCTCTCGTCGAAGCACTCGATGGCGGCGAGAGCGTTCGTCGCGGCCCCCAGTCCGACGTCCCAGAGCACGAGCTCGCCCGCCGCCTCGTCGGCCAGGCGGCGGGAAAGCCCCGACTGCTCGACGTAGAGCTCGCGGGCTTCGGCCATCGGATCGGTCAGCGGATGCATGAGCTCGCCCGAGGCGCGATGACGGATGTGGTGGAATCCCTGGCGGCTGGTCATGACCTCGAACGCCCCCAGCGCCAGAGGCGGGTCCACCCTCTTCTTCACGGGCCTGGAAACGGGGTTATCTCCGTCGATCACGACGAGCTCCTCGCGCTTGCGCCGGTAAAGCTCCTCGAAGCGGTCCTCGAGGATCGCCCCGCGCATCTCCGCCGTGAGGCCGTGGAAGAAGTGCAGGTTGTGCAGCCCGATCAGGTGCCAGCCCAGGATCTCCTTCGTCCGCACCAGATGGTGCAGGTAGCCTCGCGAATGGAGGGAACAGCAGGCGCACGAGCAGGCCGGATCCAGGCTCTCCTCGGAAAAGCGGTAGACCGCGCGGCGAAGGTCCACGCGCCCGCGCGAGGTGAACGCCGTGCCCTGCTGCGCGAACGCCGTCGGAAGGATGCAGTCGAACATGTCGACGCCGCGATGGACGGCCTCGAGCAGGTCGATGGGCGTGCCGACTCCCATGAGATACCGGGGACGATCCTCGGGAAGGTGCTCCGTGGTGAGCTCGGTGAAGTCCTCGCGCTGCTGCCGGCTCTCGCCGACGGCCAGGCCGCCGATCGCGAAGCCGTCGAAGGGCATCGCGGTGATGGCTTCCGCGCTCTGTTTCCTCAGGTCGGGGAAAAGCGCTCCCTGCACGATCCCGAAGAGCGCCTGCGGCGAGTCGCCGCGAGCGTCGAGGCTGCGCTTCGCCCAGCGGTGTGTGCGCTCCATCGCCTCGACCGCCAGCGCCCGCTCCGCGGTCGAAGGGATGCACTGGTCGAGCACCATCATGATGTCGCTTCCGATGGCTTTCTGCGTCTGGATGCTGAGCTCGGGGGTGAGCGTGACGTGCCCGAGATCGAGATGATTCTGGAAGCGCGCTCCTTCATCCGAAATGGAGAGCGACGCCGCCAGGGAGAAGATCTGGTAACCGCCGGAGTCGGTGAGCACGGACCCCGGCCACTTCATGAACTTGTGGATGCCGCCCGCGCGCCTGAAGACCTCGGGGCCCGGACGCAGCATCAGATGATAGGTGTTGGCCAGGAGAACCTGCGAGCCCGACGCGAGCAGGGTGTCGTTCGTCTGCGCCTTCACGGTGGCCAGGGTTCCCACGGGCATGAAGACCGGCGTCAATACCTCCCCGTGCAGGGTGCGGAAGCGCGACGCGCGCGCGCGCGAGCCGCTCG
>CAYZKI010000255.1:0-3528 GCA_964478745.1 uncultured Bacteriovoracaceae bacterium | reverse complement strand
CATGAGCACTGCTCATAGCACGAAGCGCCGATCTTAGGGAGTTGGGGGCACCGGGCCGGCCGGAGGCGCAAGGACGGCTCCCGCGTGGTCGAGGACGAGGTCGAGGTCGAAGATCTTCACCTGCTGATAAAGCCCCAGAGGGAAACGGATTTTCACCGAATGCGCGCCCTTGAGCCGCCGAAGCTCGGCCTGGCTCAGACAGACCTTCATATCCGGCCGATCGGCGTCCACGAGGCCGCAGGTCTTGATGTCCAGGACCACTCCCGAGCTCATCTCGAAATCCGGGCCGAACTCGATGCGGTCCTCGCCGAGGATGGAGTCGTGGACGATCCGCACCGATCCTTTCGCGCGCACGCTGAAATGGATGGGCTTCATGGTGCCTTCCGCGATCACGGTCTTTCCGGCCGATGAAGACGCGGCCCAGGCGGCGGGAACCGGGAGCGAAGAAGCGAGAGAGAGAACGATCGAGAGCGCGATCGAGGTTACCGGCGGTGTCGAGAGCGAGGTCATGGGTATCCCCTTCCATCGCCAATCTACTCCCGCCGCGCTCTTCGCGCGAGGGACGCCGCGTCGGTGTGCGCTTTGCAGTTATGCCGCTCGAAATCCCTAACGCATTCTTACGTCTCAAAGGAGAAACACAATGAAAGGTATTCTTACGCTCGCTTCCGCTCTCGTGCTGGTCAGCGCATCGGCACTCGCGGAAGGCACTTCGAGCAACACTTCGAACAACACCAGCGACGCGGGCAGCCTGAGCGGCGGCAACAGCTCGGTCATGACTCGCGACGACGCGAACATGGGCACGACCACCGACGAACAGGCCGGTACGGCCGCGGAGTCGGACACCACCACCTCGCAGCCGGGCACGATGGGTTCGGACACCACGACCTCGGGCACGACCTCCGACGCGAGCAGCACTTACTCGCCGACGAACTTCCGCCGAGACGTGGGCTTCAACAAGGTTCACCACCTGCATCTCTCCGAGATCGAGATGGCGAAGCTTGCCGCTGACCGCGCCAGCTCCCCGGAAGTGAAGAACTACGCCGCCAGGATCCAGAGCGACCACGAGACGGCCGACAAGAAGCTGCAGGAAGTGGCCAAGTCGCAGAACATCCAGCTGCAGAGCTTCCAGCCCTCCACCAGCGAGGTGGCGATGATGGACCGCCTGAAGGCGCTCAGCGGTACCCAGTTCGACCGTGCCTTCATGGACAGCGCGAAGTGGACCCACGCGTGGGCGAGCGACATGCTGAGCCAGCTGAACAAGGACGTGAAGGATCCCCAGCTGAAGGCGCAGATCAGCTCCTTCCGCCCTAAGATCGAGCAGCACGGCAAGATGGCCCGCCAGGCCAAGGTGCCGATGGCATCCGCCGAGACCTCGAGCTGATCGCCCCGGGGATCCCCGGAAGCTTCGGCTCACGCCTCTACCTCGTACCGCCCGGCCCGTGATAAACGGGTCCGGGCGGTACTCATTCCGGAATACCGAATCGAAAGGAAGGCCCATGACAGGAACGCAGGCCCGGATCACGGTAAGAAGGTCGTCGGAACGCGGGCACGCCGACCACGGTTGGCTGAACACCTACCACACGTTCTCCTTCTCCGAGTATTACGACCCGGATCACATGGGCTTCCGCGTCCTCCGGGTCATCAACGAAGACCGCGTGGCGCCGGGCGAGGGCTTCGGGACCCACGGGCACAAGGACATGGAGATCGTCTCGTACGTGATCGAAGGAGCGCTCGCGCACAAGGACAGCATGGGCAACGGCTCGACGATCCGGCCGGGAGACTTCCAGCGCATGAGCGCGGGAACCGGCGTCCGGCACAGCGAGTTCAACGGTTCCGACTCCGAGCCCGTGCACTTCCTCCAGATCTGGGTCCTGCCGGAGAAAGACGGGCTGAAGCCGGGATACGAGCAGAAATCCTATCCGGCGGCCGAGCGCACGGGTCAGCTCACGCTCGTCGTCTCGCGCGACGGCCACGCGGGCTCCATGCGCTGGAACCAGGACGCCAGGCTCTTCTCCGCCATTCTCACTCCGGGCGAGGACATCGAGGACCGGATCCCCGAAGGGCGATACGGATGGGTGCAGGTCGTGAAAGGAGTCCTCGGGCTCAACGGCGAGACCCTGTCCGCCGGCGACGGGGCCGCGATCACCAAGGCGGGAACCCTGAGCCTGAGCACTCCGGTGAGCGGGCCGGGCGCGGAGATCCTGCTCTTCGACCTCCCCTAAAGGCATTGATGAACGGCTGTCTAAAGTTTGGACAGCGTTTTCCCGCGAAATCGCCGTAAATCGCCGAACGCGCCGTTCCAGGGGCGGAACACGCGTTGCTATACCTATCTCCAAATGAAAACGCCCCCGTTCCCCAACCTCATCACGATTCTCGCGATCGCTTTCGGCGCGAGCACGGCCCTGGCCGATCCCCCGAAGAGGCTGCCGGACTACGCGTGGCTTCCCGTGGCCAAGAACGTGCTCACCGTCCCGATCTCCGAATACCGCAAGGGCGCCTTCGACGCCGCCATCAAGGACGTGGCCGGGCTTTTCACGATCTTCGCCCCGCAGCCCAAGAACGACCCGACCTTGCGCGTGAAGAGGACCAGGTACAATCCGGCCAACCGCGTGCTCGAGATCTCGATCGAGAAGCGCATCGGCATCGGCCGCCTTTCGAAATGGATCGGGGACACTCGCAGCGTCGTCGTCGACGTGGAGGCCTTCAACGGTTGCGGCGCCGGCGCGGGCTACACGATCCGCATGAACACCAACGAGGCCGAGAGACTTCGCGAGGTCCACATGCGCCTCTGCGGCAACGAGCTGCCTGACGGCTCCCTGCGGATCGACGCCGAGCTCGCCCTCGTGGTCGGCAGGAACTACGAGCAATGGGTTTTCTGGAGCGCCGAGGACCTCTACAGCTCTCTTCCCGATTCGCTCGCCACGCACGTCAAGCGCAAGTCGTCCTTCATGCCTCGCGCGGTGTCTTACCGACAGATGCTCTCGACCCTCGAGGTCAAGAAGCCCGTGGCTCTCTTCCCGGAAATGAACGTCGTGCCCCAGCGCGACTTCGACGCCGAGCCCCTGGGAGACGAGGAAGACGGCGAATTCGAGTTCTACGGCGACGAGGAGTGAGGCGGCGTCCCCGAAGCGGGGTCGATCACGACTCCCTCGCCCTTCCCTGACGCCCTTTTCCACTGCTTGCGCAAAGTCTTCAGCGCCAGCGCGACGACAGTCGCGTCGTCCCCCCAGCCCAGCAGAGGGATCAGGTCCGGAATGAGATCGAAGGGCAGCACCACGTAGGCCACCGCGCCGACGAGGATCGCCAGGTCCATGACCGGGATGTCCAGGTCGGTCGTGGCGTTGACGAAATGCAGGACGAAGTTCTTCAGCTTGGCGGGAGCCGGCACCCGATCCAGCCACTGCTTGGCGTTGCGTCGAACCTCCGCCGCCCGCTCGCGCGCGTTGCTCGCGTCGATACCGACGGTTTCCATCGCTTTCGCCAGAGTGATTTCCTCGTCGATTTTCTGATTCATCGCTCTTTTTTACC
>CAYZKI010000254.1:0-5125 GCA_964478745.1 uncultured Bacteriovoracaceae bacterium | reverse complement strand
GGCCAGGATCGTGAGCGCCTGGGGCTGCGCGAAAAAAGTGCGGAATGCCTCGAGGAAGGGCGGGCGCCCGCCGCCTTCGTTCACGGGCGACCGGACCGGGCGATCGTGCGCGAGCCTCGGCATCGCCCAAAGCGTCGCGTAAACCGAGAGAGCGGCATAGAGCCCGACGCCGATGAAGATGGCGCGCTGCCAGCTCTCGGCGACCGTCATCCCGCGGCTCTCGAAGTAGCCCGCCACCATGACCAGGCTGCCTGTCGTGAAGATCATGGCCAGGCGGAAGAAAGTCGAGCGGATGCCCATGAAGAAAGCCTGGGCCTCCCGGGGCAGGGCGAGCAGGTAGTAGCCGTCGAGCGCGATGTCGTGGGTCGCCGAGAAGAAGGCGGTGACGAAGAAGATGCCGAGCGTGATCGGCAGGAACTCGGGCGACGTGACCGCCAGGCCCACCGCGAGCAGCGAGAGGGTCACGAGCGCCTGCATCCCGAGCACCCATCCGCGCTTGCTCGCCGTCAGATCGACGAGGGGACCCCAGAGCATCTTGGCGATCCATGGCCAGGCGATCAGGCTGGTCCAGAGGGCGATCTGCTCGTTGGGAACGCCGAGCTTCTTATAGAGCAGCACGGAGAACTGCTGGACGAGGATGACCGGCAGGCCCTGCTGGAAATAGAGAGTGGGAACGAAGAACCAGGGCGAACGCGACGAGCTCATCGCGTCGTCTTGACATAGAGCGGGCTACAATCCCAGCGCAATGAAAGCGAGCCAGAGGACGAAGCCGGAAGCGGTCGGGATCGTGAAATTGTCGTCGACCTCGAACGGGAGAAGCTCGGCCGTGCCGCCGGCCAGGCCGCCGATCACGCTCAGGGCGAAGATCACGCTGGGGTCGTAGGTCAGCCCGGTCGCCGAAACGAAAACCGCCGTCACGACGGTGCAGACCAGAACGCCCGCCGCGGTGCCTACGAACGACTTGCCGCTTTCGAAGCGGGGGCCGAGGTGGCCGTAGCGGATGCCGAACAGGGAGGCCATCGGGTCGCCGCAGGCCAGGTAAAGGATGCTGAGGACCGCGACCGGCTTCGGGAAGATCGCGATCGCGATGATGCTCGCCAGCAGGTACTGCGGGACGGTGCTCATCCGGTGCGTTTCATGGCTCCGCATCACGGGCGCCCAGAACTTCAGGACCCAATTGTTGATTTTCGGGCTGCGAAGGCGAGCCGTCTCGATCAGGATCGCGAGGCCCAGAACCGAGCCGAGGATCGCGACCGCGTACGGAGCAGGCATTCCCGCCATGTAGACGGTGACGATCAGAATGCCCATGGCCATGTGCCAAAGCTTGCGCGCCAGATGGAGATCCGTCCGGGCATGGAGGCGCACTTCAGACGGCGCTTGGGAAACTGCTGTCGCGGATCGCTTCATAGTGAGTTCCTAACGGGATCCAAACAAAGCAACCCAGGTGCCACGGGCCGTGGATTTGATTGAATTCTGCAATGTTTTTTGTGACGAATATCGCTGCGATTTCATTGTGTTACGCCAGTAATTTTCGTCGCAACGCGTTAAGTAGAGGCATTCCCTGACATGTCCTGTGGGACATTGGGAAGCGGACTTCGCGTCAGGGGTTCATCGGTGCGTACAATACTTCGCACATCACCCCCTCCCTCGCCCATCCCCCTATCTGCTTGATTTCCCTTCAGCTCAGGTCATCCTGATTGAAGGCCCTTCTATGGATGGCAGCGCCCACGATCCGATTCAAAATCCCTTTGATACGATCGCCGCACCCGTTTCCAGCCGAGTTCGCCAGATCTGGGCGATCGGCGGAGGAAAAGGCGGTGTCGGCAAGAGTCTCATCGCCTCCAGCCTGTCGATCGCGCTCTCGCGATTCGGGCACAAGGTCGTGGCCATCGACCTGGACCTGGGCGGCGCGAACCTTCACACCACCCTCGGAGTCGACCTTCCGAAACGGACGCTGGGCGATTTCTTCGCGAAGCGCGCGTCCCTCGGCGACTGCATCACCCCGACCACCGTTCCCAATCTGAGCATCATCAGCGGCGCGCTCGACGCCGTCGGCGTGGCGAACATCGGCCCGCAGGACAAGATCGAGGTCCTGAGCCGCATGCGGGACATCGACGCCGACTACCTGATCTTCGACCTGGGCGCCGGCACCGGCGCGAACACGGTCGATTTCTTCCTCGCGGCCGACGTGGGCATCTGCGTGCTCCTTCCCGAGCCGACCTCGATCGAGAACGTCTACCGCTTCATCAAGAGCGCCTACTACCGCCGCCTCCAGCACTCGCGGTACCTCAAGGACGTGAGCCATCTCATCGACATGGCGATGGACTCGAAGAACCCCCTGGGCATCAAGTCGCCTTCCGACCTTTTCGCCGAGGTGAACAAAGCGAATCCCGAAGCCGGAATGCGGCTCAAGGAGCAGATCGAGCGGTTCCGCCCCAAGCTCATCGTCAACCAGGCGCGCACCGAGGTGGACATCGACGTGGGCTTCTCCGTGAAGACCGTCTGCAAGAAATACTTCGGCATCGACATGGATTACGTGGGGTATCTCGACCACGACAGCGCGGTCTGGCAGGCGGTGCGCAGGAAGCGCCCGCTGATGCTCGAGTTCCCGAACTCCCGGCTGGTCTCGCACATCGAGCGGATCGTCCACTACCTGCTCAAGCGGTACGGACACATCAGAAACGATCTCTACTGACGAAAATGGTCTTCGAGGATACCGGCACCTACTACGACGTTCTCGACGTGAGGCCGGAGGCGACCCCGGAAGAGCTGCGTGAGGCGTACCTGCGGGCGAAGACGGCCTACAGCAAGGACAGCGTCGCGCTCTACACGCTGGTCGACGGTGACGATCTGAAGCGCATCCTCGCGAGGATCGAGGAAGCGTACATGGTTCTCTCGAACCCGCAACGCCGCAAGGAATACGACACCAAGTTCGGCTTCATCGATCCGAACGAGGAGCTCGTCTCGCACAAGCCCCACGCGCCCGCGAAGAAGATCATCTCGATCGACCGCGTTCCTCCGATGGAAAGCTCGAAGTCGTCGGACGAGATGCTCATCCCGCCCTCGACCGACTTCGCGGGCGGAAAGCCCTCGAGCCCCGTGGACAACGTGTTTCCGGGCTCGGCCGACGAGCCCGACCCGCTCGTATCCGCGCCCGCGACGGACCGCGCGATCCGGCCCAGCCCCCCGCCCTTCCGCCCGGAGCCTCGTCCGTACAACCCGCAGCCGCCGGCTCCCGCCACCGGGCTCGGCGAGGGCGCTCCCAAGTTCCACGCGGCCGCCCACGCGCATCTTGCGACGCCGGACCCGCGGCAGGTTCCGATCGACTCGGCCCTCGAGCGGGAGATCGCGACCCAGACCGAGTGGCGCGGGCCCTTCCTGAAAAAGGTCCGCGAGAGCATGCGTCTCTCGATCGAGGAAATGGCGGCGGTGACCAAGATCTCGAAAACCTACCTCATGGCGATCGAGGAGGAGAACTTCGTGAAGCTTCCGGCACCCGTCTACGTGCGCGGCTTCGTGATGCAGATCGCCCGCATCCTCAAGCTCCCGGTCGATCAGGTCGTGACCACGTATCTCGATCGATACAAGCAGCTGAAGATCAGATAAGAGATCGGCATGGCTAGCCACTGGACCTGGCGCGTGCCCTCTTCGAACGGAGCGGTCCGCGCCGACAAGCAGATTCTCGCCGCGCTCTCCGATGGCGAGGGCGCCTGGTCGGGCGCGCCGGTTCCCTGCTCCCGCAGCTCGCTGCAGCGCCTGATCGACGAGGGCGCGGTGACCTGCGGCGGGAAGCCCATCGCTTCCTCGACGAAGCTCGCTCCGGGCTCCGAGGTTTCCATTCTCTTCCCCGACCCGCGGCCGATCTCGCTCGTGCCGGAGGATCGCCCGCTCCGGATCCTGTTCGAGGACGAGCACCTGGTCATCGTGAACAAGCCTCCCGGTCTTACCGTCCATCCGTCCGAGACCCAGAAGGAGGGCACGCTCGTCCACGCGCTCCTCCATCACGTGCGCGACCTGAGCGGCATCGGCGGCGAGCTCCGGCCCGGGATCGTCCACCGGATCGACAAGGACACGAGCGGCAGCCTGGTCATCACCAAGACGGACGCCGCGCATCGCGCGCTCTCGGAGATCTTCTCGCGGCACGAGATCGAGCGGGAGTACTGGGCGTTCTGCTTCGGCGCCCCGAAGAAGGCCGCGGGCGGGATCGAGAGCCTGATCGGGAGAAACCCCTCCGATCGCAAGAAGATGACGACGCGGGTGAAGGAAGGGCGCAAGGCCGTCACGCGCTACGAGGTCGTCGAGTCGTACGGCGTGCCCAGGAGCGCGCCGTTCGCCTCGTGGATCTCCGTGAGGCTCGAGACCGGCCGCACCCACCAGATCCGCGTCCACCTGACCGAGCTCGGGCACTCCCTGCTCGGCGATCCGGTCTACGGCGCGGCCACCTCGAAGCAACCGAAGTGGAAGGCGCTGCCCGCCGAGATCCAGGAAGCCGTCGGATCGCTTCCGGGCCAGGCGCTCCACGCGCGGGTGCTGGGCTTCAAGCATCCGATCACGGGCGCGCCGGTGCGCGTTGA
Organism: uncultured Bacteriovoracaceae bacterium; assembly: GCA_964478745.1. Classification (GTDB taxonomy): domain Bacteria; phylum Bdellovibrionota; class UBA1018; order UBA1018; family UBA1018; genus CAYZKI01. The sequence continues at coordinate 551 of CAYZKI010000254.1, read as the reverse complement.
AGCGGAGCCGCCCGAGGCGCTCGCCGAGCTGATGCGAAGGCTCAAGCGCTACTCCTGAGCCAGGCTAACGGCCGCAATCCATCGCGTAGACGAGGTCCGCGGGGCCGACGATGAAGCTGAGCGGCCGGGGGTCCTTCGGACCGACCGGAGTGAAATCCATCACCACCTTGGTGAAATCCGCGGGCGAGCTGACCGCGAGGTCAGCGAAGGTCATGGCGCTTTTCGAGTAGAAGACGCCGTCCACCTGGAGCTCGAACTGCTGGATCCGGAAGAGAGGAAGCGAGTTGTCGTTGATCAGCGTGACAAAGAGCTTGCCGTGGGCGCCCGCCTCGGTCGTGGATTTGGGAAGGAGATTGAGCGTGCTGAGGAAGGTGATCCCGGACTCGGAGTACTGCCCCACGATCGCGCCGCCCGAGGAGAACTTCGTGCCCGCCGGAAACGAGCCCGTGGGCACGTCGGTTCCGGCCACCGGGATGCACTCGACCTGGAGCTGGAGAGAGGAGCCGGTGGTCTTGCCTTCGGGAAGGAGGCGCTCGAAGGGAATCGAGAAC
>CAYZKI010000253.1:0-5136 GCA_964478745.1 uncultured Bacteriovoracaceae bacterium | reverse complement strand
ATCAGCATCGCGGTGTTCAGCATCGTGTTCCCGCTGCTCGGGGTGACCCGTCTGTTCGAGGCGAAGTGGCTGAACCACGTCGCGATGATCCTGATGAAGATCGTGCTCATGCTTCCGGTCGCGGGTCTCTCGTACGAGTTCATCAAGACCTGCGCTGTCCGCATGGATCGCCCGCTCTTCCGCGCCATGATTTTCCCGGGACTGCTGCTCCAGAAGCTGACCACGCGCGAGCCCACCGACGATCAGCTCGAGGTCGCGCTGACCGCGCTTCGCCAGGTGATCGCCAACGAGAAGTCGCCCGCCAAGAACACCGCCGAGAGCGAGGTCGAGATCGCCGGGCTGAGCGACGTGGCTTTCGTACCCGCGGCCGTCGCCGAGTTCCCCGAGGCCTAGATGTTCGACAAGCTCGAGTCCGTGGAAAGACGCTTTCTGGAGATCGAGTCGCGCCTCGCGGACCCGTCGCTCGCTTCGAACCCGGAGGAATTCCGCAAGCTCTCGCAGGAGCACGCCAGCCTGCAGGATCTCGTGGCCGAGTACAAGAGCTACAAGAGCCTCAAGTCGGAAGTCGCCTCGAACAAGGAGCTGGTCTTCGACAAGGACGCCGAGATGTCTGCGATGGCCAAGGAGGAGCTGAAGAGGCTCGAGCCCGAGCTCGAGGCGTCCGAGCGGAAGCTTCAGATCCTGCTTCTCCCCAAAGACCCGAACGACGGCAAGAACGTGGTGTTCGAAGTGCGTGCCGGCGCCGGCGGCGAAGAGGCCGCGCTTTTCGCGGGCGAGCTCTTCCGGCTGTATCAGCGCTATGCCGAGCGCCAGGGCTGGAAGGTCGAGCTGCTTTCGGCCAACCCCACCGGCATCGGCGGTTTCAAGGAGATTATCGCTGAAATCCAGGGGCCTGACGTGTTCAGCCGTCTCAAGTTCGAAGGCGGCGTCCACCGCGTCCAGCGCGTTCCCGCCACCGAGGGAGCGGGGCGCGTCCACACCTCGACGGTCACGGTCGCGGTCATGCCCGAGGCCGAGGACGTCGACGTCCAGATCAATCCCGCCGATCTCCGCATCGACGTGTTCCGCTCCGGAGGCGCCGGCGGGCAGGGCGTCAATACCACCGACTCCGCCGTCCGCATCACCCACCTCCCCTCGGGCCTCGTGGTCGTGTGCCAGGACGAGCGGTCCCAGCACAAGAACAAGGACAAGGCGATGAAGATCCTTCGTTCGCGCCTGCTCGACGCCGAGATGGAGCGCGCCCACAAGGCCCAGGCCGACACCCGGCGCGCCATGGTCGGAACGGGCGACCGCAGCGAGCGGATCCGCACCTACAATTTCCCGCAGGGCCGCCTCACGGACCATCGCATCGGCCTCACGCTGTATCAGCTGCAGGACGTGATGGAAGGGAAGATCGACGAGATCATCAACGGCCTCCAGGCGCACTACCAGATGGAAGCGCTGAAGGCAGCGGGGTACGCGCGCTAGCTTATGGGCATGGCCCAGGAGTATCCTCACAGCTTCGCCGAGGCGCTCCGGCTGGCGAGAAAGATCCTTTCCTCGAACATGAGGCTCGTGTCGGACAACCTCGTCGAGCCCGAGGCCGAGGTGCTCGTCGCGGCGGCGTATCGGCAGGTCACGGGCGTGAAGCTTTCGCGCCTGGAGCTTTTTTCCCGCGCGGCCGACGCGTTTCCCGCCAAGGCGGGAGAGCGCCTGCTTCTCATGGCGCACGGGCGCGCCGAGGACAAGCCGTTGCAGCACCTGACGGGGGTCCAGCAGTTCTTCTCGAACGAGTACAAGGTCTCGCCGGCCACGCTGATTCCGAGGCCCGAGACGGAGTTCCTGGTCAGCGTCGCTCTCGCCCGGCTGAAGGCGCTGCCGCTTCCGCCCGCGCTGGGCCTGGAGGTCGGCCTGGGGAGCGGCGTGATCTCGATCGAGCTCCTGCACGCGATACCCGGCCTCCGGATGCGCGCCAGCGAGCTTGTCGCGGACGCGAGAAGGCTCGCCGAAACCAACGCCCGGATGATTCTCGGCGAGCGCGAAAGCTCGAGGCTCGAAGCCCTCGAGGTGGCCGACCCGCTCCACGTCCTCGAGCCGTTCGGCGCGGAACGGGCGGACTTCCTGATCAGCAACCCGCCTTACGTGGCCGCACACGACGCCATCGCGCCCGACGTCCTCGCGCACGAGCCCGTGACCGCGCTCTTCGGTCCGGTCGACGACCCGCTTCATTTCTACAGGGCCATCGCCGGCAGCGCAGCGACGCTTCTCAAGCCAGGGGGTCAGGTGTTCCTCGAGGTGCCCCACGAGCGCGCCGACGCGATCCTCGCGCTGTTCCCGGAGAGCACGTGGGAACGCTCGCTCTTTCCTGATTTGACGGGTAGGAATAGAGTTCTGGCAGGGAAATTATGGACAAGATGAGGATACGCGGCGGGAAGCCGCTTCACGGCTCGGTTCAGGCAAGTGGCGCGAAGAACGCGGCGCTGCCGATCCTGATCTCTGCGATGCTCACCGGCGGGCGCTGCAGGTACACGCGGGTCCCGAAGCTCCAGGACATCCGCACGACCCTCAAACTGCTCGGGCACCTCGGCGCGAAGATCGACGCGAAGCTGGATCAGCACCAGGTCGAGATCGACGGATCGAGCATCGGCGAGACCGAAGCGCCGTACGACCTCGTCAAGACGATGCGCGCGTCGGTGCTGGTCATGGGCCCGCTTCTGGCCCGGTTCGGCAAGGCCCGCGTGAGCCTTCCCGGCGGCTGCGCGATCGGCGCGCGGCCGATCAACTTCCATCTGACGGGCTTCGAGAGGCTTGGCGCCAGGATCGAGCTCGAAGGCGGGTATGTGACCGCCACGGCGAAGAAACTGAAAGGCGATCGGGTCCGGTTCGACATGCCGAGCGTGGGCGCGACCGAAAACGTGCTCATGGCAGCGGCGCTCGCCGAAGGCGAGAGCGTGCTGGAGAACTGCGCCAAGGAGCCCGAGATCGTCGATCTCGCTCACGCGCTGCGGGCGATGGGACTCGAGCTCGAGGGCGAGGGTACCGAGGTGATCCGCGTCCAGGGCAATCCGTCGCTTCAAGGTTGCTCGCACGCGATCATGGCGGACCGGATCGAGGCGGGCACCTTCCTCGCTGCCGGATTCATCACGGAGGGCGACGTCACCGTGACCGGCATCGCCCCCGAGCATCTCGAGGCGATCCTCGTGAAGTTCGAGGAGGCGGGCGCTACCATCGAGCGTAAACCGGATTCGGTGCGCCTGAAGGCGAACGGCAGGCCCAAAGGCACCGACATCACGACCCTGCCTTTCCCGGGGTTTCCGACCGACATGCAGGCGCAGTTCATGGCTGTACTGACGATCGCCGACGGCGCATCGGTCGTGACCGAGACGATCTTCGAGAACCGGTTCATGCACGTCTCGGAGCTTCTGCGCCTGGGCGCGGATATCACCATCCGCGGCAACTCGGCGCTCGTGAGAGGGAAGCCCGGGCTCCAGGGCGCTCCTCTGATGGCCACGGACCTGCGCGCGAGCGCGAGCCTCATCCTCTGCGGGCTCAGGGCCGAGGGTGAGACAGTGGTCGACCGCATCTACCATCTCGATCGGGGATACGAGCGGATGGAAGTTCGGCTCCGGGCTCTGGGAGCCGATATTGAAAGGATCAGCTGATGGCGAGCGACTGCATCTTCTGCAGGATTATTCGGGGTGAGATAGCATCCGAGCGGGTGCACGAGGACGACTTCTGCATCTGCATCCGCGATATCCGGCCCCAGGCGCCCGTTCATCTCCTGGTGATCCCGAAGGAGCACGTGACCTCGCTCGAGACGGCCGTTCCAGGCACAGGTCCGGACCGCAGCGAGCTCCTGGGAAAGCTGCTGGCCTCGACGACGCAAATCGCCCGTAAGCGGGGTCTTTTGCCCGGGGGGTTTCGCACCGTGATCAATACCGGGGTTGCCGGGGGACAGACGGTTTTCCATCTTCATTTCCATATCTTAGGCGGCGAAGCCCTGGGTGAAGCGCTCGCCTGATCCGGGAGGCGTGTCGGTCTTGACATTCTATGTGTTCTCGTTGGGAAGCGAATCTTGCTCTATTATCAATAGGATAATGGGCTTTCGTCCTCTGGCAGTCTTTATGCTTTGCAATTAATTGAAAAAGTTCTGACTTTCCTTCGTCTACAATCTTGAAGGTATTTGTCACCTAAGCAGAGACACGTGGCACGTGAGTCGGAATGTGAGCAAGGGTTCGATTCGTTTATGAAAAAGGTCCTTATTATCGACGATGACCAGGACATGCTGTACCTGGTGTCGGAAATGCTGCGAGGGCAATTCCAGCCGCTCCAGGCAACGAGCGGTAAGGAAGGAATCGCGCTCGCGATCCGCGAGTTGCCGGATGCGATCCTTCTGGATGTGAACATGCCTGAGATGGACGGCTTCGAGGTGTGCCGCCGCCTGCGCGAGCAGCCCAAGACTTTCCATATTCCGATCCTCATGCTGACCGCCGCGAACAGCATGGACGCCAAGGTGCGCGGCTTCGAAGGCGGAGCGGACGATTACATCAGCAAGCCGTTCCAGGTGCGCGAGCTTCTCGCCCGGATCAATGCGAGGCTTCGCAGGCAGAAGATCGACCAGAAGGTCAGCGCCGATATCCGGATGGGGAACTTGAGGCTCGAGCCGAAGTCCGCGCAGGTCTTCGTCGAAGACCGCCCGGTGCGCCTGACCCAGGTCGAGTTCGAGCTGCTCCGTTACTTCCTCGACCGCCCGAACCAGGTCATCGATCGCAACACGCTGCTCGGCGATCTCTGGCCGGACGCGGTCGTCACCCACCGGACGATCGACACGCACATGGCGAATCTCCGGAAGAAGATCCGCGGCTTCAACTGCCCGCTCGAGACCATCTATGGCGCGGGCTACATCCTGCGCACCGGTCGCGTTCTCGGATCCGGAGAGCCGGCGGCAGCGGCTGCCGCTGCAGGCGGCGGCAGCGGCGAAGATCCCGCCGCGAGCTGAGCGTCCCCAGGGCAGGCCTCACTCGACTTTCACGTCGAGCATCGAACCTTTGCGGAAATTCGTGGCTTTTTTGCGGGCGATTCCCGCCTCGCGGTAGGCTTTCGGGCCCAGCCATTTCATGAAGGTCGCGCGGTGTTTCGCCAGCGAAACGAGAAGCT
>CAYZKI010000252.1:2689-5199 GCA_964478745.1 uncultured Bacteriovoracaceae bacterium | reverse complement strand
CTTCGGCTCTCCGAGGCCGGTGTCGTGGGGGGATCCGCTGCGGTTCGGAGTGAGCTGGTTCTTTCTCGAAAACTCGGTGAAATCGCGAAGGAGCTTCAGGTAGCCCTGTCGCTTGCGCGCATCCGGCTCGCGATCATGCATGGAAAGGACTGTGTCCATGACCAGGGCCGCGTCGCGGACCCAGTGGAAGAAGTAATCCGGCGTGTGGCGGGAAGGGGAAGCGACCACGGAGCCCGCGGCTGCTCCGGCGGGCGCGATATTCCTGAGCAGGCCTTCCTGAGACTTCTGGGTCTCGAAGCGGAGCCACGCCTCGAGGGTGCCGGCGCTGTTTGCCCGCGCCGGAGCTGCCGTGACGGAAACGGCGGCGATCAAGGCGGCGGTGATCGTTCTCGTAGCTATCGTCCTGAATTCTTGGAAGTGCATCATGCAGGAATCCCCCCGGTTCCAATTTTCCTTAATTCGGAAGTCTAAAGGTGCGAAGACTTTGGCCTATCAAGAGTGCGAAATGACCGCAACAGATGCTTGGAGTTTTGCATCCGATTCAAATCGCACAGGTAACGCATGGCGTTGAGATTCCGGGCCCGGCTCCGAGGGGAGTCAGGCCCGGACAGGTGCAGAAGGAAACTAAGCGGACTTCTTCTTCTGGTCAAAACCGGAGCGGAACCCCGGAACCATGCGGGAAGGAAGAAGGTTGGCGATGAGCTCAAGCGTCGTTCCGGTGAAGGATTCCTTTCGGATGACGGGCTTCAGCTCTTCGAAAGCGCGGCCGATTTGCCGAGCTTCTTCATCAGAAAAGAGCCTCTGCGCCGCGGCAAAGATCTTTCCTTCCTCTTCCTGGACGTGGTGAAGAATGTCCTGGCGCAGCTTCTTGGCAAGCGTCGTCCAGTTCACGTCGATCGCCTTCATCGCCTGAAGGGCGCGAAGCTCGGTCTCGGCCATCGCGTGCTCGCGGTAGCCGTGCCAGGCCTCGCTCTTGCCTTGCTCCGAGTCACGGAGAGGATTGTACAAAAGCGCCTCTTCGGCCCGTGCGTGCGGGATCAGCTCGTCGCGAATCTCGTCGATGACGCGCTTCCAGCGATCGCTGTTTTCCGATTCGGAAAACGCGACCAGCTGATCGAGCAGAGTGTGTACCTTCTTATGGTCCTTCTTCAGAGCTTCATAAATGGTCATGGAATGGTGCTCCTTGCGTTCGAGCTCGAACTGCAAGCGACGAGCCTTCCACGGCCGGATCGATCGAACTCGGGGGCGTCAGCGGCCCGTTTTCAGGCCTATGCCTTCAGCAGCTTGAACGCGTGCGACCATTCGTTCGAGCGGAAGCCCGGCAGGCACCAGAGAATACAAAGAGGCTCGATGCCGCGGGCGGCCTCGACGGTGCCGACGTCCTCGATCTCCCAGCCGAACTGGAGCAGGATCTCGCGCACCTGGCCCTTGGCCGCGTCGGAATTCCCGCAGATGAACATCGTCGGCTTCACGCCCCCGAAATCCGGGTTCACCATGAACGCGTTCCCGACGCATGAAAACGCCTTCACGAAGTGAGCCTGCGGCGCGAGCCTCTGCAGGCGCTCCATCAGCGACTCGTTCGGCCCCGTGAAATAGGTGAGGACTCCGTTGACCGGCGGCACGTCCGCGATCGGATTGGTCGCGTCGATCACGGTCTTTCCGGCAAGGTTCTGCGGGCCGCAAAGCTTCACCGCCGACTCCGCGGCCGTGCCCTTGACGGCCAGTACGGCCAGGTCTCCCCACTTCGCGGCCTGATCGAACGTTCCGACCGAGGCCTTCGCGCCCGCCTTCTTCGCCCAGTCGGCAAGCTTCGCGGGCTCGCGGGTTCCGCGCATCACGGTGTGCCCGTACTTCAGAAAGCCGTCCGAAAGAACTTCGCCGACGATTCCGGATCCGATGACTGCCACTTTCATTGCGAGAGCCTCCTTTGAAGCAGGGCGGGCGGGGAGCGATCCCCGGGCCCGGGAATGTGTTTTGAGTCCTTCGAGTCTAACCCGGGGAAGGGCCGTCCGCCCTGGGTGAATTCCACCACCCAGGCGTGGGTCGCGCGGTGGAATGCACCGCGTAGCGGACGGGAGCTGCAATTCAGCGGGGTTGGCCTGCAAGAGTGCGCGGGTATGACGCTTGCTCTAAGGGCGGCCCGTTGCGTTAATCCGAAAGGAGCCTCGATGCGTACTGTCTATATCGTCTTGGGTGGAATGGGTCTGTTTGCTCAAAAAGAGCATGTTTCGCGCCGGTATCTGGAAGGTGGAACGGACTATGACCCGACCTATGAGGAGCGTTGCGCTCACCGCTTTCTCGTGGCGTTGCCGCCTCTTTGAGGTCGATCGCGAGTGGCAAGGCGGATGCAGCACTCCAGGGTATTCCTTCTTCAGACGCCCTGACTCAACCGCCAAGACTCCTGCTGCTCGAGGACGAAGAGTCCTTGGGGCTGATGCTTCGCACGGTCTTTGAGCTCGAAGGGTTCGAAGTGTGCTGGGCGCGTGACGGGCGGGAAGGGCTGCAGATGG
>CAYZKI010000252.1:0-2679 GCA_964478745.1 uncultured Bacteriovoracaceae bacterium | reverse complement strand
CGCGTACTCCGCTTCGCTCGCGTATCTTCGGCTGGCCGAATCCAACGGAGCGTCGGCGATCATCTCCAAGCCGTTCGAGATCGACTACCTCATCTCCTCCGTGCAGCGGCTTCTGCGGCTCGGACCCAAGGGACCGGGCGTTCCCGATCCGGCGGCGGCCGTCCTGGGAAGCGCGGCCCTGGACGAGAGAAAGCGAATCGAGGCCGTGCTGCGGCTGAGCCTGGACGCGCCGTCGCGCAACGGCGTGCTCGACCAGCTCGTGTATCGGGCGGCGAGGATCTTCGACGTCCCGATCTGCGCGGTCTCCCTCGTGAAGGAGTCGGTGCAGCGGATGCACGCCGTGTGCGGCATCGATCGCCCCGCCGCTCTCGAGCATCCGCGCGAGAGCGCGTTCTGCAACTACGTCGTCGCCGCGCACTCGACTCTGGTGGTCCAGGACATGAGCATCGATCCGCTCTTCTCGGAGAATCCCCTGGTGCGGGAGCGCGGCCTGCGGTTTTACGCGGGAGTGCCGCTGGTGACCCGCTCCGGGGACGCGGTCGGGACCCTTTGCCTGATGGACTTCCGGACGCGGGAGTTCTCCCACGCGGACGTGAAGCTGCTGAAGATCCTCGCGAAGCGAGTCATGGCCGAGTTCGAGAGGCGCGAAAGCCGCGAGCATCCCGACGAGCCTGTTTCGAACTACCAGTTCCTCGGCCTGATCGACGAGGAAACCGGCATCGTCGGGCGCGAGGGCTTCCTCGACCTGCTCGAGGTCCAGACTCTCCGCATGCTCGAGTCGCGAAAGGGGCTCGCGCTCGTGGTGGCGAGCCTTCCCGCGGAACGCCTCGTCGACTCCTTGAAAGCGATCCTGGAAAGGTTCCCGGATGCCTGGGCGGGAAGGCTCGGGCGCAACCGCCTGGCGATCGCGGTCCCGGGCTACGCGCACCTGGCGGCCCGGCAGGTCGTGGAGGGCCTCGGCCTGCCCATCGAGAAGCTCGCTTCGCTCGACGCGTGCATGTTCCTGGGGTCGGTCCCCTTGGCTCTTTCGCAGCTCGAGCACCTGCTCGAGGCGGCTCCCGCGCTCAAGCGCGCGGGCTGAGCAGCGGTTAAAGAGCTTTCATCCGGCTTTCATCCGGAATTAATCCCTCCGCATTAGCCTGCAGCCCGAAGAAGACGGGAGGGCCGATGAGAGCAAGAATCGAGAAGTGGGCGGGTGGCGCCGTGCTCCTGGTCGCGATCGGAGGCGGTGCCTGGGGCGTCGCGAAGGCGCGCGAGAGGACCGCGTTCACGAGGCAGTGCGAGGAGTTCGTCCGGGAGGCGCAGGTCATGGAGGGAACGCTTGAGCTGCCGGAGCGGGGCTACGAGCGCTTCCTTCGCGTGCTTTCCCTCTATCCGGAGACGCCGAGGGAGCATCTCGAGGCATTGCGCGCGTTCCGCGAAGGCGACGACTCCAGGTTCGAAGAGGTGGCGCCCGGGCTGCAGGTCTATCCCTGCTCGCCGGTGAACCACTGGAGCGTGGTGCGCGCGCTCACCGACGAGCCCGGGCGCTGGAAGTTCGACGAGCGCGAGAAGGAAAGGCTCGCATTCTATCTACTTCAGAGCCTCAAGGACCAGCTCGAGGGGAGCCCGACGCTCATCGAGATCCTGCTCGGGGTGAGCACTCTCGAGGCGCTCGACGAAGCGGGGATGATCCGGCTTGAGCCCGGAGCGCGCAAGAGGCTCTCCGCCCTGAAGCTCGGCGCGGACGGAGCGAGACGCGGGCTCGATGGATTTCCGCGGACCCCGGGCGCGCGGCTGCTCAGGCAGGACCTGCTCGCGGCTGCCCGCCTGGCCAGCCCGCTTCTCGAGGTGATCGAGGGACGGTGAGGATCCCGGCTGCGAGCGCTCGAAATCCCGCGACGAACGGGTTAGAACTGAGCCGCTCATGAAGCGGCTCGTCCTCGTTCTCCTCATGGTCCTCAACCTGATCCTGCCCGCGGTGGCGAAGGCGAGCGAAGCGTCGGAGCCGTTGCATCCCGCATGGGCGCCGGTGGTCGTGCCCTTCGGTTTCGTGCTGCCGGGCTCCGGGCACCTGCTGCGCGGAGAGAGAGCGACGGCGTGGAAGCTCTTCGTCCGCGGCGGCCTCGGGTTCGGGGCGCTGCTCGCGGGCGGCGTCCTGGTCGCGTCGACCGGCGCGGCGAGCGTCGTGATGCCGCCGCTCATCCCGGTTCTCCTTCTTGCCGGGAGCACGTTCATGGCGTCCGGAAGCGCGGACATCGCGGGCGCGTTCTCGCCGGCCGGGCTCCGTTTCGAGGACGCCCCCGCGCGTGTCCTGGGCGTGTCCTACCTGCACGTTCCCAACCGGATCTTCGAGTCGCATTCATACCTTCGTGTCGAGGCCCGGTGGATCCGCGACGCGGAAGCAAGAGCGTGGGGCGCGGTGACCTCGGACGCGATGGGGCGGAACATCTTCCTTGAGGCCGACGCGGGTTACGCCGTTCTGAGCTGGGACGAGCAGCTGGAAGGGATCCAGCCGAGCCAGCTCGTGCTTCGGCTCGGAGGCCTTCACGAACGCAATCCGGATTCGCTCTACTCGGCGACGCGGCTCCAGCCGCTCGCGGAAGCGCGGCTTCCGCTGGCCCATTTCTCGCCGACCCTCGCTTCCGCGCTCCTCGAGCTCCGCGCGGGCTACCAGTTCCGCTGGACTCACTACGATTC
>CAYZKI010000251.1:0-5231 GCA_964478745.1 uncultured Bacteriovoracaceae bacterium | reverse complement strand
TAAAAGATTTCTCAGTCATTTCACTGACGTAGCGCATACTTGATCTTTAGATTCGGTTGATGCTAAGAGTAGGTTTTAAACTTCAGAGAGTTCAAGTACTTGGCTGAGGTGACGGGCGAGGAAATGCCCCGACGCGAAGCCTGCATATGAGGGGAGAGCTATGAGCGGAGACTACACCAGTAAGATCGACCTCTTTGAGAAGTGTCGGACTTACGATGAAGCCAAGAAGGTCAAGGCTGCAGGCGTCTATCCGTTTTTCAGACCAATCGAAGCAACAGCGGGGAGCAGCGTGGTTACGCACGGCAAGCGCCGTGTGATGATCGGCTCGAACAACTATCTGGGCCTGACTCACCACCCCCGCGTGATCGCCGCCGCGAAGGCCGCGATCGATCAGTACGGAACGGGCTGCACCGGCTCCCGCTTCCTCAACGGCAACCTCCTGCTTCACGAGCAGCTCGAGGAAGAGCTCGCGAAGTACCTGGGCAAGGAAGCGGTTCTCGTCTTCGCGACGGGCTTCCTGTCGAACCAGGGCGCTCTTTCGAGCATCGTCGGCCGCAGCGACGTGATCTACTGCGACCGTGAAAACCACGCGTCGATCCTCGAAGGCACCCGCGCGGCGATCGGCGACACCGTCAAGTTCCGCCACAACGACATGGCCGACCTCGAGCGTGTCCTGGCTCTGACCCGCGACAAGTATCAGGGCGCGCTGATCGTGGCCGACGGCGTGTTCTCGATGTCCGGCGACATCTTCAACCTGCCCGAGGCGCAGCGCCTGGCGCAGAAGTACAACTGCAGGCTCTATATCGACGATGCGCACGCGCTCGGCGTCCTTGGCCCCAAGGGCGAGGGCACCGAACACCACTTCAAGATGGCCGGCACGGCCGACATGGTGATGGGCACGTTCTCGAAATCGTTCGCTTCGATCGGCGGCTTCGTCGCCGGCACGAAGGAAGTGATCGACTACGTGAAGCACAAGTCGCGCCCGTTCATGTTCAGCGCGGCGATGCCGCCCGCGGCGGTCGGCGGCGTCTATGAATGCCTCCGCATCGTGCAGGAGGAGCCGGAGCATCTCGAGAACCTCTGGCGCAACGTCCGCAAGATGCGCCAGGAGCTGAACTCCATGGGCTACAACACGCTCGGCAGCAAGACCCCGATCATCCCGCTTCTGATCGGCGACGATTACGCGGCTTTCGGCTTCGCGCAGAAGCTCTACGAGCGCGGCGTGTTCGCGACCCCGGTCGTGAGCCCCGCGGTTCCGGAAGGCTGCGCGCTGATCCGCACAAGCTACATGGCCATCCACACGGACGAAGACCTCGATTACGTGCTCGAGGTGCTCTACAAGCTCGGCCACGAGTTCGGCATCATCGGCGACAACAGCCGCCAGGAAGAGCTCGCTCAGCTCGCGCAGCACCACTTCGGCGTGAAGACCCCGTATACCAACGGGCATGCCCAGCACGAGTCGAACTATGTCACGACCTGAAGGCAGGATTGAGCTTCGGCCGGTACTGACCAAGGCGGACTGGGACGCTTTCATCGAGCTTCCCTGGTCCATCTACAAGGATGACCCGCATTGGGTTCCGCCGCTTCGGATCGCCGTGCGCGACACCCTGAACGTCGAGAAGAACCCGTTCTTCCGCCACGCGTTCATGCATCCGGTCCTTGCTTACCGGGACACCGAATGCGTCGGCCGGGTGGTCGGAGTCGTCGACGAGGCGAACAACAAGTTCCACGACGAGAAGGTCGCGTTCTTCGGTTTCTTCGAGTGCATCGACGACCAGTTCGTCGCGAACTCGCTGCTCGACGAGGTTGCCCGCTGGGCCGTCTCGAAGGGCATGAAGGCGATTCGCGGGCCGCTCAATCCGAGCACGAACCACGAGTGCGGGCTGCTGGTCGAAGGCTTCAACGACTCGCCGACGATCATGATGACGTACAATCCCCAGTACTACCTCAAGCTGCTCGAGGGCTGGGGCCTCCAGAAGGCCAAGGACCTGTACGCGTACGAGATCAACAGCTCGCGCAAGTTCTCCGAGAAGCTCCTCGCGCAGGCCGAGCGCCTTCGTCAGAACGCGCACGTGAAGTTCCGGCCGATCCGGATGAACGAGTTCGACAAGGAAATCGCCAGGATCATCGAGATCTACAACGACGCGTGGGAAAAGAACTGGGGCTTCGTCCCGATGGACGAGGAAGAGTTCCGCCACATGGCCAAGGACATGAAGCCGATCGTGGATCCCGAGCTTCTGCTCATCGCCGAGGTTCGCGGCGAGGCGGTCGGGTTCGGACTGGCTCTCCCGGACATCAATATCGCGCTCAAGCGCGTGAAGACCGGCAAGCTCACTCCCGCGGGCATCGTCAAGCTGCTCTGGTACCTGAAGGGCCCGGGCAAGAAGAAGGTGAACCGCTGCCGGATCCTCACGCTGGGGATCAAGAAGGCGTACCGCGAGCTGGGCCTCGGGCCCCTGTTCTACGCCGAATACGTGAAGCGCGGACCCGCCCGCGGCTATCCGATCGGCGAGGCCTCGTGGATCCTCGAGGACAACAAGGCGATGAACCGCGCCGCCGAGCACATGGCCGGCAACCGCACGAAAGCCTATCGGATTATGGAACGCCAGCTGTAGCTGGCTAGGAACTCCCGCTCGCGCAGGCTAGCGCTCGTCTGACCGGGGGGTCAGCGCTCGTCTGACCGGGGGGTCAGCGCTCGTCTGACCGGAGGTCAGCGCTCTATGACGATCGCGCCGGTCGCGTGGCCGAGCTCGACCCGGAACGCGCGCCAGTTCTGCGCGTCCGGAAGGAGCTGCGCGGGCCGGTCGAAGATCCCGGCCCCCTGGGCCTTGATCCAGGCCTCGACCAGCGTCCACTTTTCCATGAATTTGGGGATGCGCTCCGGCGGGCTCAGAGCCGCGAGCATGAGCGCGTCCTCCTGCCCGAAGTACTTCTTGGCGATCTCCTCCCAGCGGTCCATTTCACGATAGGCTTCGATGTCGACGCCGATCTTCCGCTGGAAGGTGACGGCGGCCATGGTCACTCCTTCGGTGGTCGACAGGTTGAACCGGATCTCGCTGCCCGTCAGCTCGGGCTTCCCCTTGGGATTCCTGGTGAGTCGCGAGGCGAGATCGAGCTCGGCGAAGCCGCCGTAGCGCGCGAGCAGGCTTGGAACCGTCATCGTGCGGGGAGCGCCGACCTCCATCCAGAGGTGGATCTCGCTCGGATTGGGATTGGGAAGCGACTGCGTCGCCAGGCGGAAGTCGAACTCGACCAGGCTGAGCTTCTCGGTCGCGTCCTCGATCGTTCCGGGCAGTTCTATTTCGCTGATCTTGGGCGGCTCGAGCTCGAATTTCTCTTTCACGCTTCAACCAAGCTACCCGGCCTCCGCTTAGCGCACAAGGGCCGCGGAACCGGGCGGGTCGATCGTGAACAGGGACGCCAGAACCTTGCCGGCCTCCCCGTAGAGCTCGGCCTGGGTCACGCCTCTCGGAAACTCGCAATAAACGCTGAGGCCCGACTGGGGCAGCTGGAACTGCCAGTCGCGATAGCGCTCCTCGCTGACGCTGCCCGCGATGCTGCGAGCGCCAAGTTTCCCTTTCGGCGCGAGCCTGAGCGCCTGGTCCCTCTCGTTGCGTACGAAGCACTGCGAGGCAAGCGAGTCGTCGCCTGCCTTCAGCTTGATCATCTCGCCTTCACCGATCAGGAGCGGGCTCTTCGGCTGGATGAACACCTGCCACTCGGGCGTGGCCCTGGATGCGGAGGCGGCCGGAGCCGGTGGCGGAATCACGAGCATCGCGGGCTGCGCCTTCGAGTCGACGGATACGGAAAGTCCCACCAAGCCCAGCCCGGAAATCAGCGAGAACGCGATCGCCGAGTACTTCACAGTGCCGTAAACCATGGCCCGAAAAGATTCAGTTAGTGAGCCACGGACACGCTTTGTTTCCTTTGGGGAATTGCCCCCTGCTTGGCGCGCGGATCGTCGATCAAGTAGGCGGTGTAAACTTCTTCGAAATGTGTCACGCTGAACTCACGATGCGCAGCTTTCGAATTCTGGGGGTCGACCCCGGGTCGAGATTGACGGGGTTCGGTTGCGTCGATCTGGTGGGAAACCAGCTGGTCCACGTGGCGCACGGAACTCTCAAGCTCTCCAGGACCGGCGGCAAGCAGGACATTCCGCTGGAGCAGCGGCTGCATCTCATCTACGAGCAGCTGAGCGAGGTGATCCTCGCGCATCGGCCGGCCGTGCTGGCGGTCGAGAAGGTCTTTTTCGCGAAGAATGCCGTGTCCGCCCTCAAGCTCGGACAGGCGCGGGGCGCGGTGATCCTCACCGGGATGATTCATGGGCTCGAGATCGTCGAGTACAGCCCGAGCGAGGTGAAGCAATCGGTCGTTGGCCACGGTGCGGCAGACAAGAATCAGGTCGCTCGCATGGTTCAGATGATCGTCGGGGTCAGTGATTTCGCGACTTCGGACGCGTCGGACGGCCTGGCTTTGGCGATCTGCCACGCGCTCGCATCACGCGCAGCGGCACCGGCTCGAACGGCGGAAGCGCTGCAGGCCTTGCACCGGTCCTCCAAGAGTCGTACGAAGAAGAGACTCAGCATGGCGGAAGCTGTCGCCCACAGGCGCCCTCCGCTCAAAGAGTCTTAAGAAATGATCGGATACCTCAAAGGTCGAATCATCGAGCAGTCGGCGGGCAGTCTCTTGCTGGGAACCGGCGATGCGACGTCTTGCGTGGGTTACTCGATCACGATGCCCGCGCGCGCCTCTTACGCGGATCTCGTCCCTGGAAGCGTGGCCGAGCTCTTCATCTACACTCACGTCCGCGAGGATCAGCTCGACCTCTACGGCTTCAGGACCCGGCTCGAGAAGGAGCTTTTCCTGGCGTTGCTCTCGGTCTCGGGAATCGGGCCGAAAGGGGCGCTCGGGCTTCTTTCGGGCATGAGCCCGGAGGAGCTGATCGAGACGATCGTTTCGGGGGATGCCGCCACGCTGACGCGGATTCCCGGAGTCGGGAAGAAGACCGCCGAACGCATCGTCGTCGAGCTCGCCGACTCGATCCGCAGGAAGATCGGGATCGCCTCGCAGGTGAGCGCCGCGATCTCGGCCACCGCGGGCGCCCGGGAAGGGGCGACCGGCGCTTCGGCCATGGCCCGTGACGCGAAGTCCGCGCTGATCGGCCTGGGCTACCGCGAAGCGGACATCACGCCGGTCCTGAACCGCGTGCTGAACGAGTCGGAGTCGAAGCC
>CAYZKI010000250.1:0-5233 GCA_964478745.1 uncultured Bacteriovoracaceae bacterium | reverse complement strand
GATCGTCTTTTCAGAAGGGCCATGGCGGCGGTGGCGGCGCGGGCGGCGCCGGGAACCGGCGCGAGCTCGCGGAGAAATTGCGCTCCATGCAGCGGCACAACCGCCCGGGCGCTGGCCCCGCGCCCGAAGTCCCCGAGGCCAGGCCGGAGCGTGGTCATCGCCCGGAGCGCGCGCGCGGCCATCAGCCGGAGCATCGCCGCGGGCACGGGCCGCGGCGCGAACACGCATCCAGGCATGAGCAGCCGCGCAGGCATGAGGCCTCGCCGAAGCACGAGCACGCGGGACGCGCCGGCGGCGGACTCCTCCGCCTGAAGGCGACCGTCGACAAGAATCGCAAGGGATTCGGCTTCCTGATCTTCGAGGACCGCAAGGTCGAGGATCTTTTCGTCCCGCCTCGCGACGCCGAGAGCCTGTTCCACGGCGATCGCGTGGAGGTGGTCGTCAACCCGCGCGACAAGAGCATCGCGAGCCTTAAGATCGTCTCGCATCGCTTCCGCGAGATGGTGGGGCGCTTCAGCCCGCATCCGACCGATCCGCGCAAGGGCGGCTGGGTGGTCTATGAGCACAAGCGCGCGCGCGAGGAAGTTTACGTCCCTGAGCTCAGGCCCGGCCTGAGGGTCTCCGCGAACGACTGGGCGCGCACCCGCCTCCAGTTCCACGAGTCGGGGCCGTTCCCGGTGACGGGCGAGATCCTCGAGGTCTACGGGCAGGACCTGCCCCCGCGCGTCGACGTGAGCATGATCGCGGCCGAGTACAACCTCATCGAGGAGCATCCCGAGGAGGCGGAAAAAGAGGCCCGCGAGAAGACGCTCGAGATCCCGGGCCGCGACCTCGAAGGGCGCGTCGACCTTCGAGGCGTGCCGTTCATCACGATCGACGGCGAGACCGCGCGCGACTTCGACGACGCGGTCTACGTCGAGCGCGACAAGGGCGGCTACGTGCTGTGGGTCGGCATCGCCGATGTCAGCCACTATGTGGTGGAGGGCAGCGCCCTGGACAAGGACGCGCGCTCCCGCGGCACGAGCGTGTACTTCCCCGAACGCGCCTTCCACATGCTTCCGCGCGCGCTTTCCGAGAACCTCTGCAGCCTGAAGCCCAAGGAGCCCCGGCTCGCCATGGTGGCCAAGATGCGCTTCGACCGTCACGGCAAGCGCCACGAGACCGAGGTCATGGAAGCCGTGATCTTCAGTCACCGCCGCGCCACCTACAACGAGATCCAGGACGAGAGCGAGAAGAACCGCGGCCGCCGCGACTGGGAGTACGCGCCGCACTTCGAGCTGTACGACCTGATCAAGAAGTCCCGCCACGCCCGCGGCTCGATCGACTTCGACCTTCCCGAGGCCGAGGTGGTGGTGAAGCCGACGGGCGAGGTGATCTCGATCACCAACCGCCCGCGCAAGGATTCGCACCGGCTCATCGAGGAGTTCATGATCGCCGCGAACGAGGCGGTGACCGCCTGGATGATGGACCGCAAGTGGCCGTTCGTGTACCGCGTGCACGAGCTCCCGACCGCGCAGGCGCTCGAGCGCTTCGAGACGCTCGCCGCGACCGTCGGCGTGCACGTTTCGCTCGCCGACACGGCCTCGCCAAAGGTGCTCGCCGACATCGTCCAGCGGCTGGAAGGCCATCCCGCGCAGGCGCTGCTCAACATGGCGCTGCTTCGCTCGATGAAGCAGGCCATCTACAGCGCCACGCACGGCATCCACTTCGGGCTGGCCTCTCCGGGCTACACGCATTTCACGAGCCCCATTCGCCGTTATCCCGACCTCGTCGTCCATCGGCTGATCCGCTGGGCGCTCAGGGTCGAGAAGGGCGAGATTCCCAAGCTGAACCCCGCGCAGCGCGAACGTCTCGAGGGAACGCTCGCCGAGATCTGCGAGCACTGCAGCTACCGCGAGCGGCTCGCCGCCGACGCGGACCGCGAGGCGATCAAGCTCAAGCAGGTGCGGGCCATGCTCGAGCGCCTGGGCGACGAGCTCGACGGTACGATCATCGGCATGGCCGAATCGGGCTTCTTCGTGAGGCTCGAGGACCCGTACGTCGAGGGCATGGTCTCGCGCGACTCGATGACCGACGACTTCTACCAGTTCAACGAGGAGCGCATGATCTTCTACGGCTCGCGCAAGAAGCGCACGTTCAAGATCGGCGATCCGGTGAAGATCATCGTGCTCCGCGCGGACATCGACCGCCGGCAAATCGACTTCGGCCTGGCGGAGTTCGGGATGGAAACCCTGGAGAGCCTGGCCCGCACCGACCGCGCGCGCGGGCGGCGCGAAGAGGTTTCGTTCGGCGGGCGGGGAGGCGGCGGAGGCCGTGCTGTTGGCGGCGGGCGCGGCGGTCGTCACGCCCGAGGGCGAGACTCCGGAGAGCCGCGCGATTCCCGAAGCCACGGGGGTGGTGGCCACGAAGGCGGACGCCGCTCCGGGAAGCACGGGAAGGGCGGGGGACCCGGCCACGGCGGTGGCGGCGGAGGCAGCAAGCGCAAGGGCGGCCGTCGGAGTCGGCGCGGCCGGCGCTGAAAAGGGTTAGAAACGCTGAGGTTCAACAGCTCCGCCGATGGAGCGGTTACAGATAAGTCGCTTGATTCGCTATTGTCTCCGCGATTAACGTCTTAGACGATGAAACACCGCACGAAACTTTTGATTCTTTTTTTAATGTCGGTTTTCGGCGTAGCATGCGCCTCTGCCCCGCATCGAGGCTCCTCGGACGAAGGCCTAACCAAGGACGAAATTCAAAACACTGTAGCTTCAAATACTCCTGATGTCAGGCGGTGTTATGAGTACCTTTCTAAGAAAGACTCCATGCCTGAAGGAGAGGTAGTCGTTGATTTTACCATTGGAGCACAGGGCGAAGTCGTGTCGTCTAGCATCAAGAAATCAGACATCGACAATGCGGCACTCAAAACCTGCATGCTCGAAAAGATCAAGACTTGGAGATTCCCAGCGCCGAAAGGCGCAGTTCAGGTCAAAGTTTCTTATCCATTTCGTTTTAAGGAAGCAAAGTGACAGTGGCCGAAGAACTTCGCTGTCATCCTCTAGGTTTCATGCCAGTCTCTAGAACGTTTCGCTCTGAAAAAGGAGCGCAAGTGATCCTCATGTCGAAATGGAGCAGCTCCGCCGGCGGAGCTGCTCCCCCACCGGAAACTTCTGCCTAGCAGATTCTGCCGATTACGCGATCCGGTTTAGGCTGCGACTATATAAGGAATGCGTTGGATCTACACCGGACGCCAGCTCGGCCAGGCGGTGAAGAACGTGCAGCGGCTGCGGCAGGTCATCGCCGTGTTCGCGAAGTACGGCTTCGTCGACGTGGTCGACCGCATGAAGCTCGGGAAATTCCTCCCGAGCCGTCTTGCCGCGTTCGCCGAGACCCAGGCCGAGAAGTCGATCCAGGAGCGCCTCAGGCTCGCTTTCGAGGAGCTCGGGCCGACGTTCGTGAAGTTCGGGCAGCTGCTCTCCACCCGGCCTGACGTCGTCTCCGAGGCCTTCATCGAGGAGTTCACCAAGCTCCAGGACAACGTCCAGCCGCTGCCCTACGAAGTCGTCAAGCAAACCGTCGAGAAGGAGCTCGGGCGGACGCTCGAGCAGGCTTACGCCTCTTTCAACCCCGCGCCGCTCGCGTCCGCGAGCATCGGGCAGGTTCACGAGGCCGTCCTCCACACGGGCGAGAAAGTGGTCGTCAAGGTGCAGCGGCCCGAGATCGCGCGCATCATCGACAACGACATCTCGCTGCTCGCGTTCCTGGCGAACATGCTCGAGAAGTACATCCCCGAGAGCCGCATCCTGAATCCGCGCGTCGTGGTGGACGAATTCTTCCGCACGCTCTCCTACGAGCTCGATTTCGTCATCGAAGCCAACAACATGTCCAAGATGGCCGAGAACATGGCGGTCTTCCCCGAGATCGTCATCCCCAAGGTCTATCGCAACCTGAGCACCGCCTCTGTGCTCACGCTCGAGCGGTTCGAGGGCGTGCGGGTCAACGACCTCAAGGCGCTCGACGCCGCAGGCATCGACCGCAAGCGCCTGGTCGACGTCGGCTCGCGCGCGTTCTTCAAGTCGGTCATGGTGGACGGCCTCTTCCACGGCGACCTTCACGGCGGCAATCTTTTCGTCCTTCCGGGCGGCAAGCTCGGCATCATCGACTTCGGCATCGTGGGCCGCCTCTCGCAGCGCTCGCGCGACCAGCTCGCCAACATGGTCATGGCGCTCGTGACCGAGGACTTCGAGGCTCTCTGCTACCAGTACGCCGAGCTCGGCGCCGCCGAGGCATCGATCGACTTCGAGGGCTTCCAGCGCGAGGTGCGCAACACGCTCGCGCCTTACCTCGGCCTTTCGCTCGCGGAGCTCAACATCGGCCGCATCCTGATCGAGGCCACCAAGGTGGCGAGCCGCTATCGCATCACCGTGCCTGGCGACTGGATGATCGTCTTCAAGGCCATCCTCACCATCGAGGGCATGGGGCGCACGCTCGATCCGGAGTTCGATCTTCTGAAGACGGGGCAGGACCTCGTGAAGGACCTGGTGAAGAACCAGTACTCGCCGCAGCGGCTCTCGAAGGAGTTCCTGTGGATCGCGAAGGACATGGGCGCGCTCCTTCAAGTCCTGCCGCGCCAGCTGCGCTGGATGTTCCGCAAGTTCAACAGCAACGACTTCGCCTTCGAGATCAAGTCGGCGGACCTCCAGGACGTGCGCACCCAGCTCGACATCAACGGAAGGCGCGCGAGCCTGACCACTCTCGCGGCGAGCTTCTTCGTCGCAGGCAGCCTCGCGCTTCACTACTCGGCCGACACGACGATCTGGGGCTATCCCGCGACGGCCGCGGTCTTCTTCGGAGCGGGCGCGGCCTTCGTGATCCGCCTGTTGATGCGCTCGTTCAAGTAGGGCGGGGCAGGTCTGGCCGTCAAGATTCCGTCGCGCGTCCCGCGCACCAGGCGGCTTTCGAAAGCGGTTGCTTCCCGTCCCGGGCTGCATGCTAGGCTCTTTCATCAAGGGTTTCGTGACCGAACTCTCAGGATGAGAGCGGCTCGCGGGGCTCAGGGTCCTCGAGAGAGACAGAGGAAGTCGCTTCGATGAAGTTGAGCCGCAACGGACTGCGGCTGCGGCCCTACTGGGTGGGGTTCGCAGTTTTACTGGCGGGATGCCTGGGAGCCGGCGAAGAGCTGGGCTTCGATATCGAGTCGGGCTATGCCTCGGAGCTGCCGGATATCCCGGTGGTGTACCCGCCGCCCAGCAACGAC
>CAYZKI010000249.1:1500-5241 GCA_964478745.1 uncultured Bacteriovoracaceae bacterium | reverse complement strand
GGCCTGAGCTCGGAGCTTGCGGCCCCGATTCCAGCACTTCGGAGATTTCGTTTGCGAACCAAGCGGCGGCCGGCTATACCTTCGTTCACGCAGATGAAGACTCAGCAGCTCTCCTTCCTCAGCTCGAGCCCGAAAAGCTACGGCGGCACCCTCCTTAAAACCCGCAAGGGCCGCAAAGGCCCGCGCCCGCTCGACACCCGCCGCACGATGCACCTCGTGCTCAGATCCACGAAAGCCACGGGCGCCTGGTCGTTCCGAAAACCTGAGAACGCAGCGAAGATCCGCGCGATTCTGGCCCGCTTCGCGCGCAAGAACGGCATCCGCGTCCATCACTCCGCGAACGTCGGAAACCACCTGCACCTGCAGATCCGGCTCGCCAGCCGGCACACGTACAAACCCTTCATCCGGGCCATCACGGCTGCAATCGCGATGGCCATCACCGGCGCAAGCCGCTGGAACCGGGCGCCGATCCAAAGCGGTCGCAAGGCCACGCGATTCTGGGATTACAGGCCCTTTTCGCGCGTCGTGACCGGCAGGCGAGCCTACCTCGCGCTTCGCGACTACATCCGCGTGAACGTGCTCGAGGGCATGGGTTACGGACGCATCAACGCGCGGCTGCACGCGCGCAAGCTTTTCGCCAACCCACGCGAGCCCGCGTAGTCGCCGCCCAAGCTCGAGCCCAAGCCCAAGCTCGAGCTGACACCCAGGCCGCGCTCAGTTCTTCCTCTTCAACTCCGGGCAGCGCCACTTCGCGATTCCCGCGTCGGCGGCCACCTTCTTCCAAAGCTCCTCGCGCTCCTTGGGATCGGCCATCGCGATCGCCGCGTACGCCTTCTTCACCTCGGGCGTCTTGATGCCGGCCTGGACCATCTCTGAGGCGCGCACGGCCAGCTCGGGGACGTTGTGCTTGAACGGCTCGGAGCGCCCGAGCTTCAGCGCGAGCTTGTGCATCTCGCACACGAGCGAAAGGTCCATTTCATGATCGAATGTGGTCTTCGAACCTGCGGCGAAAGCGACGGGCGAAAGGAACGAGGCCAGCACTGCGAGCGGGAAAAAGCGTTTCACGGGGCTCTCCTTGGAACGGGATTCTAGATGGTTCCTTCCAGGCTAACGTGGCCCCATACCCTGATCAAGCACTAGACAGCTGTCTCCCCGGAACCGCGCAAGATGTCCTGCCGCGCCCGGAAATCCCCGCAGAATACGCGCAGGCATCTCCCTTGCTCTTACACGATATAGGTCGCATTCCAGGTCGCCCTGAGAAAGGTCCTGCCATGCGCTCCACCTTCGCCGCCCTTGCCCTCGCGACCGTCCTCGCCCTTCCCGCCCTTCCCGTCCAGCCCGCCCTCGCCACACCCGCCATCCAGCCCGGAACAAGGGCCTTCGACGAGCTCCACGACCTGCACCGCAGGGTGACCAACGCCATCTTCGACATCCGCATGCACGCGCGCGAGCTCAGACGCTTCGCCGAGATCCCGATCGTCGACGGCATCCCGATCAGCAACCATGCCGAGGCCCGCTCGCTCGTCTACGTGCGCGACGCGGCTGACATGAACCGCAAGATCGCCGAGGGCATGACCGTGCTCCGCGAGCTCGAAAGGCCATACAAGCGCGCGCTCGAGCGCGCGAGCCCGAGGGCGCTCATCGAGATGCGCATGGGAGCCGGAGTGAAAGCCCACGCCGACGACGTCATCAAAGCGGCCTTCGACGTGGCCAGGCGCTCCCGCGGCAGCCACGCCGGGCTCGACAGGCTCGCGCGCGCGGCCGATGAGATCCGCACTCTCGCGGAGACCCGCGCCTACGTGCACGGCGACGGGCTCCACGTCTGGACCCCGAAGATCCCGCGCGGGCTCGAGATCAAGCGCAGCGTCTTCGACGTCGTCCCGCGGACCATGCCCAGGCAAAGCCTCGCCATCCCTCTGAAGAGCAAACGCTACGGCAGGCCCCTGGCCGCCGCGATCGCGCGCCTTTCTCGCGCGCTCGACCGCGCGCTCACGAGCAAGAACAGGATCACGCTCTCAGCCGCGCTCGTCGCCGGCGGGTCGGCCATGATCCATCGCTCGATGAGCCAGGCCGGGGAAACCCGGCCCGGGACCGCCCTCGCCTCGATCAGCTCCCGCTCGATCCGCCTCCTCAAGCCCAGCGAGTCCGTATCCCTCCAGCTCGAGGGCGCGCTATCCGCTGCCGAGCGCGCGAGCGCCGGCCATGCGCGCTGAGCTCCAGGAGCCTGCCGCGAGCGCTGACACCTGTCAGGCTTCTCGACACCTCGCTCACCAATGCCGGAACACCCCGCGCGCGAATCCCAACGTTCTCAACAGCTTCATTTCGCGCGTCTTTCCGGACACATCCGCGACACACCGTGGCACCTGCCTTGCTCAATCAAGCCTTCAAGAGAGACCAGTTTTATGAGCACCAACGCAGTCAAGGCGCAGAACCGCCGTCGTAAGCCGAGATCCGCCCCGAGCTTCCCGTCGCGCAAAGGCGAGAAGAGAGTCGAGGGCCTGACCCGCTCGGAGCTCCTGCTCAAGTACGGAGCGAAAGTGCGCTGGATCGCCTCGCGCCTCGCGCATGGCCTTCCTCAATCGGTCGACATCGACGATCTCGTCTCCGTCGGCTTCATCGGCCTGATGGACGCCGCCGACAAGTTCAATCCGTCCGAGAACGTGAAGTTCAGCACCTATGCCGAGTTCCGCATCCGCGGCTCGATGATCGACGAGCTTCGCAAGCAGGACTGGGTGCCGCGACGCGTGCGCAGCCAGATCAAGGCCATCGACAAGGTGGAGACCCAGGTCGAGACCCGCACCGGCCGAAAAGCCACCGACGAAGAGGTGACGCAGAAGCTCGGCATCACTCGCGACCAGTACCACACCATGAAGAACGAGGTCGGATCGCTCATGCTCGTTCCATACGGCACGGTCGATGAGGTCTCCGACCTGATCCAGGCTCCCGACGAGACGAACCCGTACATCCAGGCCAGCACCAAGGACTCGCGCGCGTACATCGATCAGCTCTTCAAGCAGAACCTGACCGAGGAAGAGCGCGTCGTGATGAGCTGCTACTACTTCCGCGGCCTGAACCTTCGTGAAATCGGGGCGATCCTGAACCTCACGGAGTCCCGGATTTCCCAGCTTCACGCGCAGGCGATCCGCAAGCTGAAGTCGCAGATGAAGGGACCCAGCGTTAACGCGATGTTCCTGATGCTGTTGGACACCGCGTAAGCGCGGCTTTCGAACGAGCGGCATCATTTTAGCAATGGCCCCCCGTTAACCAAGGGGGGTGACGTGCTCACACCAACAAATCGTGCGAAAGGCAAAGTAGCGGTTTTGACTCCGGGGATGGGCGCCGTGGCGACCACTCTCTTCGCGGGAGTCGAGGCGGTCAAACGGGGTCTCGCGAAGCCGATCGGGTCGTATACCCAGATGGGCCACCTGCATGACCCGAGCGCGCCCCGCCCGATCCCGATCCGCGACCTGCTCCCGCTCGCACAGCTCGAGGACCTGGTCTTCGGCGGCTGGGACATTTTTCCCGACAACGCCTATGAGTCCGCGGTACACGCGGAGGTCCTCGACCGCTACCTGCTCGAGCAGCTCAAGGAGCCTCTCTCCAGAATCCGCCCCATGCCCGCGGTCTTCGACCGGAACTTCGTCCGCCGCCTGGACGGCCCTCTGGTCAAGACGGGCCGGACGAAGATGGACCTCGCGGACCAGCTCCGCCAGGACATCCGCGACTTCATGACCCGCAACG
>CAYZKI010000249.1:0-1490 GCA_964478745.1 uncultured Bacteriovoracaceae bacterium | reverse complement strand
GTGATGGACCGCATGCGCGCCACCCCCATCAACGACTTCATGACCCGCAACGGCTGCGATCGCGCGGTCATCGTGTGGTGCGCGTCGACCGAGGTCTACACGCCCGCGAGCGAGATCCACCAGAGCCTGTCCAGCTTCGAGGAGGCGCTCAAGAACAACGACGAGCGGATCTCCCCGTCCCAGATCTACGCGTACGCTGCCCTCAAGGAGCGCGTGCCGTACGCGAACGGCTCTCCGAACGTCTCGGTGGAGATGCCCTGCCTGCAGCAGCTCGCGCAGGAAACGGCCACCCCGATCTGCGGCTCGGATTTCAAGACGGGCCAGACGCTGATGAAGACCATCATCGCGCCCGGCCTGAGAAACCGGCAGCTCGGCGTCCAGGGCTGGTACAGCACCAACATCCTCGGCAACCGCGACGGCGAGGTGCTCGACGACCCGGGCTCGTTCCGCTCGAAGGAGGTTTCCAAGACGGGCGTGCTCGACACGATTCTCCGCGCCGACGCCTACCCCGACCTCTACTCCAGCCTGCACCACATGGTGAGGATCAACTACTATCCTCCGCGCAAGGACAACAAGGAGAGCTGGGACAATATCGATATCTTCGGGTGGCTGGGCTACCCGATGCAGATCAAGGTGAACTTCCTATGCCGCGACTCGATTCTCGCCGCCCCAGTCGTCCTCGATCTCGCCCTGTTCATGGACTTGGCGGGAAGGTCTGGCTGGGCTGGTATTCAGGACTGGCTCTCGTTCTATTTCAAGGCGCCGCTGCCTGTCGGAAAGGCCGCGGTCGAGCACGACTTGTTCGCGCAGCTGGCGAGGCTCGAAGCCCGGGTCAAGTCGGCCGCGAGAACCCGCGGCACTCTGCTCCCGAGCATCGAAAGGGTCGCTGCCTATGGACCGGGCGAGAACACCAGCATCGAAGCCGAGACCGGGCCGCAGGCGCCGAACTCCGCTCCTCACGTCGCTTAGGCGCTCGCAGATAGCGGCGGCGCTCGCGAGTGCCGCCGATTATGCAACTCTCATTACCTGCGTCGAGATCCTGCGAGTCTGGTACGTCCAGGCCACCGCGCTCGGCGGGCTGGTCGGCGCCGTGACCAGCTTCCTGCTCGGGCGCTTCTGGAGCTTCGAGGCGACGCACGGCCCGGTCCACTCCCAGGCCATTCGCTACGGGATCACCTCGGGGCTAAGCATTCTTCTGAACACGGGCGGGGTCTTCGTTCTCAAGGAGTACTTCCACGCGCCCTACCTCGGCTCTAAAATCGTGGTCTCGATCTGCGTCGGCATCTTCTTCAACTTCCCGATGCACCGGCACTTTGTTTTCCGCTAGCCGGTCCACGATCGCGGCGCACGCGAGCGCGTAGGCCGAGCCCCAGATCACGTCGATCACGTAATGGTGGTTGAGATAGACCGCGGCGGCGCACATGAGCGCGTAGAAATGCAGGGCCCCCGCCCGCCCCACCCCGCAACGGAACGCGAAGAAGACCACGAGC
>CAYZKI010000248.1:3430-5242 GCA_964478745.1 uncultured Bacteriovoracaceae bacterium | reverse complement strand
GGCCTGTACGTTCAAACGGAAAGCTTCAAGATCTTCGACAAGCGCTACCAGATAAGGCTGCTGCTCGGAGGGCACGCGATCGCGTTCAAGGCGCTGGGC
This sequence comes from uncultured Bacteriovoracaceae bacterium, assembly GCA_964478745.1. Taxonomy (GTDB): domain Bacteria; phylum Bdellovibrionota; class UBA1018; order UBA1018; family UBA1018; genus CAYZKI01. The sequence continues at coordinate 5,143 of CAYZKI010000248.1, read as the reverse complement.
GAGAACCGCTTCGTCTTCGGCTTGCCGCAGGGAGCCGAGCTCATGGTCACGGACTTCGGCCTGAAGCGGCACAACCTGTCGGCCGGATCGTTCCTCTTTCCCCCCATCAACGGGACCGCCTATTACAACCTCTGGCTTCGCTGGGGTACGCCCGACTTCTTCGGCGAGATCAACTACATCGGCTGGCAGAAGACGATCGACGAGCAGCGGGTCTATACCCGAAGCGTGGGGATCAGCGTGGGCGCGCCGCTCTGGTCGTTCCTGTAGCCGTATCTTCCTGAAGGGCCTTTCCCGTGTATAATCGTTCTCATGGAGAGGGCGGAGACGATGGGAAAGAACCGGAGAAGCCTCGGCAACGTTCTTGTTAACCCGCGCTATCAGCTGCGATTCATCTTCTGGGCCGCGTTCGCGTGCGTGATGGTGATCATGTATTTCGGGGTGCTGCTGTTCGCCTCGCTCCGGCAGTACCAGGCCGTGATGCTGGCAAACGCCTCTCCCGCGCTGCAGGAGTCGCTGGCGAACGAATACAACCAGATCCTCTTCCGCATGGTCGGCGGCTCGCTCGTCATCCTCGCGACCGCCGTGATCGTGGGCCTTTTCCTCTCCCACCGCACGGCGGGCCCGCTTCATCAGCTCAAGCAGGCTTTCGATCGCGTGCGCGAGGGGAACTGGAACACGCGGGTCGTGTTCCGCGATCACGACGAGTTCCGCGACCTGGGCGATAGCTTCAACCGCCTGATGGACTCGTTGCAGAAGCGCTCGTGAAAGCGGTCATCCAGCGCGTCCAGAGAGCCAGCGTGGAGGTGGACGGAAAGACCGTGGCCTCCATCGGCCCCGGCATCCTCACTCTGCTCGGGCTCGAGACCGCGGACGAGGAGCCCGCGCTCTCCAAGCTCGTGGCGAAGATCGTCGAGCTGCGGATCTTCCCGGACCCGGCGGGCAAGATGAACCTCTCGCTCAAGGACGTCGGCGGAGAGCACCTGATCGTCTCCCAGTTCACCCTGGCCGGGGATTGCTCTTCCGGAAGGCGCCCTTCGTTCACCGGTGCGATGCGCCCCGAGCAGGCCAAGCCTCTCTGGGAGCGCGCCATCGAGCTGAGCCGCGGAAGCGGCGTCAGGACCGCGGGCGGGATCTTTCAGGCCGACATGAAGGTCGAGCTCCTGAATGACGGCCCCGTCACCTTCATCCTCGAAGGGTAACGCTTGGCGCTAGAAGCTCTTCATCCACTCGAACAGGGCGTAATGATCACCGTTCATGCCGAGTGACTCGTAGGTCTTCTTGGCGCCGGCGTTGCGGTGATCGACGTAGAGGCGCAGTCCCCGAATGTCCTCGGAGGCTTGCACGAGCTCCTTCAAGCGCCGATAGAGCTCCGAGAACGCTCCCTTGCGGCGATGCTCGGGGCGCACGTACACGCTGTGGATCCACCACACCTCGCCGTTGCGCCAGTCGCTCCACTCGCGGATGATCAGCGTCGAAACGGCAACCTGGCCGCCGATCTCGAGCACGAAGTAGCGCCCCTTTGTCGGATCGCCGAAGACCGCGCGAACCCCCGCTTCCAAGGTCGCCCGGTCGAGCTTGAGCCCCTCGGTCTCCTCGGCCATGGCCAGCTGGAACTCGACGATCGTCGGGGCGTCTGACGGGCGAGCGGGTCGGAAGTCCATGCTTAGAGGGTACCCGGACAAATCTCTTGCGGGCAAGCGACCTCCCTCCGTA
>CAYZKI010000248.1:555-3420 GCA_964478745.1 uncultured Bacteriovoracaceae bacterium | reverse complement strand
CCTCCGTACAACCGGAGGCGTGAGAATCCGGAATGCCGGGTCGCCCTCCGACTGGGAGGCCATCCGCGAGATCTGCTGCGAGACCGGCCGGGCCGGGGAACCGATCGAGGCTTCGCGCCGCGAGTTCTTCGCCGAGCTCTGGATCGCTCCCTACCAGGAACGCTGCGCCCGGTGGGCCTACGTGGCCGAGGACGAGACGGGCGCCCCCGGGGGAAAGCCCCGCATCGCCGGGTACCTCACGGGCTGCGCCGACACCGTGGGGCTCAGGCGGAACCGCTGGCTCGGCATGACCGTGCCACTTCTCATCCAGATCGCGCTCGGGCGCTACGAGTGGAACTCCGACGTGAAGCGCTTCCTGAAGCGGACCTTCGGCCTGGAGCGAAGCCCGGAGAGCCTGTTCGACGGCAGGTTCCTCGACCGGCTCGAGCGCGACTACCCGGCGCACCTGCACGTGAACCTCCGCAAGCCCTACCGCTCGTCAGGCCTCGGCGCGAAGCTCGTGGATCAGTTCTGCGCCGACCTCGTCGATGGCGGGGTGGGCGGGGTTCATCTCTTCTGCGGCCAGGGACCCCTCAAGTTCTACTTGAAGAACGGCTTCGAAAAGCTCGCCTCAATCGACTTCCGAGGCATCCCGGTTCACGCTCTCGGCCGCAAGCTGGCTCGCGCACCGGGCGGATAGGAATTCGGAGCCGCTCGAGGCGGGCACGCGCCCTTGAGCGACGCGGACCCGGCGGATCGTGTTCTCGCACGCCACGCGCGTGATCTCCTCGAACTCGGTGAGCAGGGCCACCGGATAGGGCGCGCGCCCGGTGGACGAGAACAGCTTCGGCGCTTGGGCAGAAAGGAGCGGGAACAAGTCCTTCTCCTTCCCAAGCCTTTGGACCAGGCCCGCGTTCCAGTCGCCCACGCGGTAGAAGTCCCGGCGCACGCGGTTCCGGTCGATGCGCGCTGAAGCCGCGTCCTGCGAGTCAGCGGACAGGTAGCTCCTGCAGCGCTTGGCCGAGGTCCCGTACCGGAGCGCGAGCTCGATTCCCACCTGGCATTCGGCGACGACGGCATCGACCTCGCCTCCCGCGCCCTCGATGGTCGCATGGATGTACTTGCCGGCCGTGAGCTGCGGATCGTACGGGTCCCAGTCCGGACGCGAGGTCGCGTGCACGAGCTCGTGGGCGAGGTCGAGCACCAGGTCCTCGAGCGGCTGGCCCTTCTTCAGATAAATGGTGATCTCGCGCTCGCGGAATTCCTTTCCGGTCCGCGGATCCAGATGGCGCGTCAGCACGGCGTCCGTTCTCGAGGCGCCGCCCCAGCGAAGAACGCGGACCAGGTCCGCGGACTCCTCGAGATTCCAGGTCTTCAGCCCCTTGGCGACCAGCGCCTTTCCGGCCGGCACGCGAAGCAGGACGTCGATGGCGTCCCTGAAGCGGGGCTCGGCCAGGACGTCGCTCCCCTCTCCCCCGGCCAGCGAAGCCGCCGCGCCCGCGAGGACGTCCGCGGGAGAGGCCTGACCCGTCGAAGTGGAGTCGGCCGCGGGGCTGGGCGTACCGGTCGTGACCAGGAGGCCCAGGGAACAGAGCAGGAGATAGCGATACAGGCGGGACGCCCCGACGTGCATGGAAGACGGATCGGCAAATTCTTCCCTTTCCTAGATCCGGGTCTCGCGTGACACACTCGTCCAAAACTTCGACAGTACCCTGTAAGAAACTCAATCATCGGCGTCGATCCGGTGCGTTTTATCCCCATGAAAAACCACCGCTTTTTGCGTGCCTCCGGACGGATGTCGAGGCATCCCAGGGGGCATACCCCTTGCTTTGGTAGTTTCCCGTGCGATGCCGATTCTCCCGGCAGTGCGGAAAAATGCGGAGCTGAGCGATGCATCTGAAGAAGGCAATCCAAGCGGTACTCGTCGGTAGTTCAAGCGTGCTCCTGCTCGGGATCGCCGAGCCGGGCGCGATCATCCAGCGCGGCACCGCCGCGATCGAGACCACCTTCAAGAACTGGGGCCTGATGAACAGCCAGGCCAAGTCGCACATCAACGCGGTCGACGCGTGGGACCTCGGCAAGAAGAGCGCGAGCCAGGACGTCGTCGTCGCGGTCATCGACACCGGCATCGATCCCAACCACAAGGACCTGTCGAAGAACATCTGGTTCAAGGACAAGAGCAAGCCCGCGGGAAGCCGAGTGTTCGGCTGGAATTACGTCACCAACAAGGCCAACCCCGTCGACGAGCACGGCCATGGAACGCACGTGGCCGGGATCATCGGCGCGGTCGTGAACCCCAAGTCCGGGGTGGGCGGCGTGGCCCAGCACGTCCAGATCATGTCCGTGAAGTATTACTCGGATTCCAACCCGGGCTCGGTGAACCTCAAGAACACCGTGAGCGCCATCCACTACGCCATCGAGAACGGCGCGAAGATCATCAACTACAGCGGCGGCGGCCCCGAGTTCTCCGAAGACGAGTACCTGGCCATCAAGAAGGCCGAGGCGAAGGGCATCCTGTTCATCGCGGCGGCCGGCAACGAGCACCAGAACACGGACCAGATCGAGAACTACTATTATCCCTCGGCCTACCGTCTCTCGAACATAATCTCCGTGGCGGCTACCGACATCCGCAACAACCTGCTTCCCTCCTCCAACTGGGGCAAGACGCAGGTCCATGTCGCGGCGCCCGGCGAGAACATCTACAGCACGCTTCCGGGCGGGCGCTACGGCTACATGTCCGGCACCTCGCAGGCCACCGCCTTCGTGACCGGCATCGCGGCCCTGCTGCTTTCGAAGAACCCGTCGCTCACCCCGACCCAGGTTCGCGAGCTCATCATGGCGAGCGTCGACCCGATCCCCTGTCTCTTATACACATCTGACGCTGCC
>CAYZKI010000248.1:0-545 GCA_964478745.1 uncultured Bacteriovoracaceae bacterium | reverse complement strand
TATGTCTCGGGCGGGGCGCGCGCGAGCGTCCTCGACCTCGCCGTCGACGAGCTCGAGCTCATCGATCTCGGGCCGGAGGTCGGGCGCGCGTCGGCGATGAAAATGGCGTACTCGGCGCTGAACAAGGGCATCGACAAGACCCGTCCCGGCATCATCGCCCGTCACCCCGTTTCGGTGATGGAAGCGCTGACCAAGCCCGAGAAGCTCTCGCCTTCGCTGGCTCCGAAGCTCGAGCCGCTGGCTCCCGCCCTCGGCATGCAGTAAACTGAGCCTCGATGGCTCATGCAATCGGCTGGCGCACGCCGCTCGCGGCGCTGCTATTCGTCCTGGCGTTCCCGCCTTGGGACTTTCGGTTCCTGATCTGGATCGCTTACGTCCCGTGGTTCTTCGCCATGGATCGCGCGAAAAGCACGCGTGGGGCATTCTTCCAGGGACTGGCCTACAGCTTCTTCATCTCGATCGGCGGCTTCTTCTGGGTCGCCTACGTGCTCCACCAGTTCGGCGGCCTGCCCTGGCCGCTGGCCATCCTGGGGCTCGTGCTGTTC
>CAYZKI010000247.1:880-5256 GCA_964478745.1 uncultured Bacteriovoracaceae bacterium | reverse complement strand
GCGGTCGCCGAAAAACGATTCCGCGAGGATTTGTATTACCGCCTCAACGTGATCATGCTGCGGACGCCGCCCCTGCGCGAACGGAAGGGCGACGTCGAGATCCTGGCCCGGCACTTCCTCAAGAAGTTCACCAAGAAGTTCGGCAAGCAGATCGACGATTTCGAGCCGGCCGCCCTGGCCGTGCTGTCGGGTCACGGGTGGCCTGGAAACGTGCGGGAGCTCGAGAACGTGATCGAGCGCGCCGTGGCCCTTGAAAGCGGCGACAAGGTCAGCGCGGCGTCGCTTCCCGGCGCGCTCGGAGCGGCTCACGCCACCGCCGTCGCGAAGGCCGCCTCGATCCAGGAGGGCGCGGGCGGCGCTGCTTCCGCGATTTCGGCCGCGAAAGGGAGCTCGGAAGAGATTCGGGTTCCGGCGCCGGATTTTTCGAAGGGCCCCGTGGATCTCGATTCGATCCTGGGCCAGGTTGAAAAGGCTTACCTTCTCAAGGCGCTCGAGCATACGGGCGGGGTGAAGAAGAAGGCCGCCGACGCGCTCGGCATCACCTTTCGCAGCATCCGCTATCGCCTAAAAAAACTGGGCGTCGACCTCCCGGAGGAAGACGACGCCCAGAATGAAGACTAAGAGTAGTCTTCTAAGCTAGCAAAGCCAGCTTAGATACCGCTCTGAGGATTCGTGATTTCCTTGATCTCGTTGACGTCCCATTGGTCGACGACGCCAGTGCTCGAGATCCTGCCGTAGGCACGAACGCGGAAGCGGTCGAGGGTCACGCCCAGGGCGCCGCCCGCACCGTCGGCGAGGTCGCCGATGTCAGCCGCGGCCGGAACCACTTGGCCCGGGAAAGCGACGTTCGCGCTGATCGGCTGGGTGTTGCACGCAGCACCCGGACCGACTGCGAGAGCTGCAGTCGCGCAATCCAGTTCACCACCGGCTTGGATGTAGGACAGGCAAGCGCAGGTGTCGTCGTTCGAGCCGCAGGTGTTCGATGCGCCTGCATCCCAACCGACGGTGTAGAACATCTTGGCGCCGACGCCAGCGACGCCCATGCCACCCAGGCAAGCGGAGAACGAGTTGTTCTCAACCTGGAACGAAGTCTCGGCGGTGTAGACGGCGGCCATGTGCACGCGCGCTTCAGCCTGACGAGCCTTCGCCTGATACTTTTGGTAGTTCGGCACGGCGATCGAAGCCAGGATGCCGATGATGGCCACGACGACCATCAGTTCCACGAGCGTGAAGCCCGCGGCGTTTTTAAGTACTAACCCCTCTTTGTTTCTCATTTCAGGCCCTCCTTGCGGGCGATTCATACGTCCAACCTATGTTTCACCAAAGCTGGTTGTATCTAAAGATTCTAGGCTTATTTCTGTCCAATGCAAGCGGGTATTTTAATACTGTGAATACAAGCACTTATACTGTTAATCAGGGGTCTATGTCACTTAATTGACAGACTAAAATTGTTAAGTTCTTTTCGGGGCGCCGGCGGCCAAGCGGGTATTTGGATTCGAATGCGGAACGGCTCGCGAGCGCAGCTAGAGGTCGACGCCCACGGTGGTCTCGAAAACCGTGGCGGAGCTCTCGGCCGGCCGGCCTAGCGCGAACGGAAGGACAATGACGATCACGTTCATCTCCCGCGGATCGGCGGCGTTTCGCGTGATGTGGACTTCGAAGCCGCCTTGATCGACCGGGCAGATCTCCCCGCCGCCGTTCGCGTCGGTGAATCTCGCGCGAAGCTGAAAGGTGTCAGGGGGAACCACGCCCACGTACCCGCGACCCGCGCTGCCGGGCGGTCCGACGCGGTCGACTTCGGTCCGGTCGTCCAGGTAGCAGCCCACGTAAACGAGGGGAACTCCGTCAGGGCTGGTCACGTTCGGAAAGCTCGCGTGATTCGCCACGAGCTCGGCCGCCGTTTCCTGAAGGAGCTGGCGCGCCGCCATCTGCAGGCCTGCGCCGCCCTCGGACTGCATCTGCAGAGTCTGCTGGACGGCGACCATCAGGATCGAGATCGAGAGAAGCGCGAGCGAGAGCAGGATCTCGATCAGGCTGTAACCCGAGTTGGACGATTTCCTGACGGTCATTCGAACACCATCTGCGCCGCGAGCCCCGCGGCAAGGGCCGCCTCTCGCGCGGCCTTGGTTAGAGGCGCCGGAGGCAGGTTGAGCCTCGGGCAGAACATCAGGGGAGTCACGCCGTCGTCCTCGCACCTGACCATGTATCCGGCGGGGGGATAGGTGTTCGGGATCGGGGTGGCTCCGAGAGTCCCGCCGACCCAGACCGACGCGTCCGCCATAGCGCCGTGCGGCCGGAACGGCTCGAACTGAGCGCCGCCAAGGGCGGCCGGATTCAGCAGCACCGGCACGTTGAAGTTGTGGCCGTGGATCAGCGAGATCTCCTGGAACTGCCGGAAGATCTCGGCCGGATCGGGCGCCGGGCTCGGGCTCGCGACCGCGACGTTGTCCGCGGGGTTCGCGATGAAGAGCGTCCTCGCGCCATTGACCACGATCTTGCGGGCGATGATCTGCCCCAGGAAAAGCTTGTTCGAGGCGGCGCCCACGTTCACGGTGAGGGTGTTCACGGCGACGAAGCCGCAGAACGAGTTCATCGTGCCGAAATGCGCCTCGTTCAGGGTCAGATCGAGATCGAAGTTGATGTGGACGTAGGCGAAGCGGTTGGTGCCGGAGGTGTCGCAGGTATCGACGGGCGGAGCGCTAGGCGTCGCGGTGGAGAACTGCTCCGAAGGATCGTAGGCCGGCACGCCGACGGCGTCCGCGGCGTAGTGCCTGACGTACCCGATCGCCTGCGAGCGGCGCAGCGGATCGACCGGGTAGTTGATGTAGTGGTTCCAGGCGCCGTTGGCGTTCGGGGTGAATGCCCCCGGAACGCCGTCCTGGATCGGCAGGAGCTGGGACTGGGAAAAGATCTTCTCCCGAATGCCTTTGTGCAGGATGCCGTTCATGGCCGTGAGGTCGAGCGCGCTCGTGATCGGGATCGTCAGGCGGTCGGCTTGGACGTCGAGCCGTCCGTGGATCGCGATATTCGGCTGGTTTCCCAGTGCGACGATGTCGCCGAGAGTAGTGCTCGCGCCGCGGTCCCCGGCCCGGTACACGTCGCCGAGGACTTCCATACCGGCCGTCCCTCCGACCGTCAGCTGAGGCGCGGTCACTCCGACACCGGCGCCCGCCGTCGTGGAGTCCTGGGTCGGGTGGCGCAGGACCACCGCGTAGCGGGCCAGGGACGCGGCCTGCAGGCGGACGTTTTCCCGGAGCGTGAAGGATCGGACCGGAGCCGAGTCGATCTGCCGGGTCACGGCTTGCGCAGTGACCGTCAGGAACACCGTGAAGGTCTCGAGATCAGGCTTCCCGAGGCGCGAGAGATTGAGGCTCAACGACTCGAGGGGGCCGTAGGTCGAATCGGTCAGCGCGGATCTTTCGTCGGCCGTGAAGAGACAGTCCACCCAGCCCGGGACCCCCACTCCGAACGTGTAGGTCAGGGTGGACGGGGCGACGTCGTCCATGGCGAGATTCCGCATGTCTCCAAGCGTCGTCGCGAGGGAGGCACAAGTCCCCGACGTCGGAAGAGGGCGGGTGGCGAGCAGGCGCAGCCGGTTGATGGCCAGGTTGGCGAAGCGGTCGCCCTCGACCCGCGCGCGGATGCCGGCCGTGACGTTGCGGCTCGTGTTCTGGTACCCCCACATCAGCAGTCCGCCGATCGCGAGGGAGATGGAGAGAGGGATGACTGCGACGAGCTGTCCGCGTCTGTCCATAGTCATTGCTCCACGTAGACCTGAAAGGCGTTATTGCCGAGCTTCCGGGCGATGGTGACCGGCCCGTAGATGTTCTGCGCGAGGAGCACCTCAACTCCCTGATCGGCGCTGCCCCCGGCGCTTCCGCGGAACGACTTCGCCATCAGATCGAAGGATTCACACGTGCGGGGACATCCGGGCGGGACCGAAGTGCCCGCCGGGCAACCTCCTCCCGGAGACTGGGCTTTCGGGCAGCCGCGGGGAAGCTGGCCATCCCTCAGGTAGATCGCCGTCAGTTCGATGGGCAGGGCGATGACCCGGGGCCGGAAGTCCACGTTCGCCGTGTAGATGCTGTCGTAGCGCGAGAGCATGTTGATGGCCACGCGGGCCGCGGGCGGCCAGGTGACGAGGTTGGCGGAAGGGACCTCGGTCGGGAAGAGATAGATGTTCGATCCGGGGTTGGAAGTGGACCAGCCCGCCGCGTTCGAAGCCATCCAGGTATTGTCGGGGTCGAGCGAAACCAGCGCGCCGGGAGCGATGTAGTTGGCCGAGTCGAACGCCGTTCCATTCATCCTCTCGAAGTCGATGTCCCACTGCTGCGCCGCCCCCGTCGGGAGGGACGGATTGGCGTACTGGGTCGCTC
>CAYZKI010000247.1:0-870 GCA_964478745.1 uncultured Bacteriovoracaceae bacterium | reverse complement strand
GAAGGCCTGCGCGAGCTGGACCACGTACTGGTTCGGGTCCTTGGGGCTGTAGATGAGGAAAGGCTGCCCGATGATCTGATCGGAGGAAAGCGTGAAAGGGGTGTTCACCCGAATCAGGTTGGCAGCCACGGCCGCCGGGCCGCAGTCCGGATCCTTGCGTGCGGCCGCGACATACGGGTCGCAGTACCTGAGCGTCAGGTTGAGGTCCGCGTTCAGGGCGCGCATGATCAGGAGCGGCCTCGCGCTGGCCGATCGGAGCGGCCAGGTCGCGTAGTACTCGCCGCTGATCACGCCGGAGGGATAGCTGATCGGTGAAATCGTCATGGCCTCGACGAGCGTGCTGCTCACCAGGACCTTCCCGTTCTTGAGGATGCCGACCGAATCCCTGAAGAACTCGATGCTCGTGACGCCGGCGTTCCTGAGAGCGGCGATGTTGGCGTCCCCCACGTCGACGCACTGAAAGACGCTGTCGACTTTCTTGCGCACCACGGGCGAGGTTTCGGAGATGCCCCCGCAACTCTCGACGAGAGGAATGGGGAGATGCTCGAACTGGATGGCGATGTGGGCGCTCTCCATCAGCGACGTGAACTGCGAAGCGAAGCTTCCCAGGCTCACGCCCTTGGCGGTCCTGCGGGCAAGCTCCGCCGAGCCCTGGGTGAACATGAGCATACCGGTGCCGGCGATCAGGAAGACGCCTCCGGTGAGAAAGCCCGCGATGAGGAGCTCGACCAGGGTGAAGCCCTGGCGAGAACCGAGTAGACCTCGAGCGCGCATGACTCCATTGTAGCATCTCTTTCACTAGGTCTTCACGTACTCAAAGTTATTGGGTAATCTTTGACCGTGACACCAACTCTAAGTCAGGTGCCGGCG
>CAYZKI010000246.1:4407-5296 GCA_964478745.1 uncultured Bacteriovoracaceae bacterium | reverse complement strand
GACCTCGGTCAAGAGCTGCAAGGTCACCAAGAAGGGCGTCGACGTCACCGTTTCCGACGGCTCGAAGGAGACGACGCTTTCCGCCGACAAGGTGCTCGTCACCATCGGCCGCAAGCCCAACACCGACTCGATCGGCATCGAGCGCACGGGCGTGAAGCTCGACGCGAAGGGCTTCATCGTCGTCGATCCGCAGCGCCGCACGAACGTTCCCCATATCTGGGCGATCGGCGACGTCGCGGGCCAGCCGCTTCTCGCGCACAAAGGCTCGAAGGAAGGCCTGGTCGCGGCGGAAGCCATCGCGGGCAAGAAGGTCGCTTACGACGTGGTCGGCATGCCCGCCGTGATCTTCACCGATCCGGAGGTCGCGACGGTCGGCCTGACGGAGGCGGAGGCGCGCGCGAAGGGAATCGACGTCCGCGTCGGTCAGTTCCCGTTCGTCGCGAACGGCCGCGCCCTTTCGGTCGGGGAGCCCGATGGCTTCGTGAAGATGATCGGCGACGCCAAGACGGGGCGCCTGCTCGGCGTACACATCGTGGGCGTCGAGGCGTCGAACCTGATCGCCGAGGCCACTCTCGCCATCGAGATGGGCGCGACGGTCGAGGACCTGGCGCTGACCGTGCACGCTCATCCCACGCTTCCTGAAACCCTCATGGAAGCTGCGGAAGCCACGCTCGGCCACGCCATCCACATTTTCCAGAGAAAGGCGACTGGCACGCAACCCCAAGCCAGAGTCTGAACTGAGTGAGGAGATCGGGGCCCGACAGCGAGTGCCGGCGGGTCGGGTGTTGTTGGGCCCCCATGATATGAAATTCTGGTCGCTCGAAGGACAAGTCGGCTACGACGAGGTGAGGCGCCTGCAGCTTCGCATGGTCGAAGCTCGCTCGAGCGG
>CAYZKI010000246.1:1924-4397 GCA_964478745.1 uncultured Bacteriovoracaceae bacterium | reverse complement strand
CCGTCCTTTTCCTCGAGCACAGGCCCGTCATCACGCGCGGCCGTGGCCTCCAGTTCACGGGCGAGGAACGCCCCAGGCACATGCCGCTAGGCCCGCTTCCCGCCGGCGTCGAGTTCTGCGAGAGCGAGCGGGGCGGCGACCTGACGTATCACGGCCCCGGCCAGCTCGTGATCTACCCGATCTGCAAGCTCGACGGCACGGGGTTCGGCGCGCGCCATGACATCGGGGGCTTCATCCGCAAGCTCGAGCGCGTGCTCATCGACGAGCTCGGGGCGCGCGGCCTGGTCGCCGAGTCGCGCGAGAACGCTTCGGGCGTCTGGATTGGAGGGCGCAAGATCGCGTCCGTGGGAATCGCGGTGAAGAAGTGGGTGACCTATCACGGCGCCGCGATCAACATCGTGAACAACCTGGCTCCTTTCGCCCTGATTTCCCCCTGCGGTTTCTCGTCGGACGTGATGACGAGCCTGCGCCATCTGCAGCCCGTGGGCGCGCTTTGGCGCGAGGAGCTCGAAACCTCCCTCGCTGTCGGGATGGCGCTCGGCGGGGATCCCAGGGTGGAGCGCATGTCGCTCGAGCAGGCCCGGGAGAGGCTCGCGGCGGTCCTTCCGCCGGGCGCGGACCGGGACGGCCCCGATGCGGGCTCACCGGATCCGCTTCCGCCCTCGAACCACCCCGAGATCCAGGGAGAGGCCTGAGCCTGCCGTCTGACCCGTCAGGGAAGCTCGTCGCAGAAGAAGCGGCGCTCTTTCCCGATCCAGCCTCCGTCGCCCGGATGGGTCCAGCTCATCGCGCCGAGCTCGAAGCCCTCGTCGAGGGAGACGATCTCCGTGCGCGAGCCTGAACGGACGATCCCGCCGATGAAACCCTGCACCTGGTTCTGGTTCAGCAGCGCGAACTGGGTTTCCGAGCTCATCCGGGCGCGGCTCTTCCGGAAGTACCACTGGCCCTGCAGCCGGACGAACTGGAGCGCGAGCCTCCCGGTGGCCGGATCGCGGAAGAGGTAGGCCTCGCTCGGGAACTCGCCCGGCGCGAATCGGGCCGGGCGGCCCAGGTGCGGAACCGTTCCGCCGTAGCAGGCCGCCGCGCCGGCCGGAATCCCCTCGTAAGGACCTTCGATCGGACCGTTCGAAAGCAGCAGAGCCACGAGCTCGCGCGTCCTTCGCGAGTCCTTCGCGCCCTCTCCGCCGTGGCGGGGGCTGGCGCGCAGCACCTTGTAGATCGCCTCGTGAAGCCAGAGCGCGGCCTGGTTCAGCGGGGTGAGCGCGGACATGTGAACGGGATCGATGAACAGGCGATCGCCGGGCGGAAGGCCCTCGACATACTGGGCGATACCCTTGAGGACGCAGCCCGACTTGATGAGGCGGTGCCTGGCGTCGGCGGGCGGGGCGATCTCGGCTTCGCGCGGAAGGTTGACCACCGTCATCGACATCGGGTTCATGATGAAGTTCCGCGCGTTGTCCACGCGGTCCGCGAGGATCGGATTCGTCTCCCGGAGGCGCGCCAGCGCGTAGTCGAGATGGCGGATGACGGTCCGGCGCGGCGGTTCGAGTCCCATCAGGGGCGACTCATCGAAGGCAAGGCCTTCGATGCGGCCTTCCCAGAGGTCCAGGACCTCGTTGCGTGCCGGGTCGTCGCAGATGAAGCCGCCGCCGCCGTGGCTCTCGACGCCGGCCGCGCGGGCGGAAGCGGAAATCAGGGCGACTGCCAGGATCAGGAGGGTGCGAGTGGTCACTGGTTTCTCCGTTGCAGCGGGTAGAGAGCGATGCAGAGGTTGTAGACCTTCTGCCTGCGCCCGCGCTCGAGCGTCGCGCACATGCTCTGGTTGAATTCCCGGATCATCTTCTTGGCGAGAGGAACGCGTTTCGGGTCGATGGCCATTGTCATCGTCGTCATGCTGCGCGCGTCGATGTCATCGGCCTCGAGCGAGATGATGGCCTTCTCGAGGTAAGCGCGCTGCGTTTTCCGCGCGGCTTCCGTGGTTTGCGACTGGTTGGCGCTGGCCAGCTGCGCCTGCGTTCGCACGAGCTTGCCGCCCTCGCGCCGGAGGAGGTCGAACTGAAGCAGCCTCTCGATGGCGCGCTCGGCCTCGGGAACGGTGATCCCGAGCTCGTCCGCGATCCACGCGGGGTCGGAGTTGAAATCCTCGACGAAGGTGAGCTCGGGGATCGCGAAGTGGTACCAGTCCGCGAGGACGCGGTACACTTCGAGGCTGTACTCGGCCTGCTAGAGCTTCGCGCGGAAGGTCTTGAACAGCGGGCTCATGCGCTGGAGGCCGCGCGACTGCTGCGCTTCGGCCAGGGAGGAGAGAAAGTGCTCCTCGACGTCTCGCGGGAGCTCGAGCGGCGCGAGGATACGCTCGGCCATCCGGTAGGATGGGACTTGGGCTCCCCGGAGAAGCCGGGAGAGCGTTCCGGCGTCGATCTTGAGCATTCGCGCGAACGCGCGGATCGAGTACCTCGGGTTGCGGCTCTGG
>CAYZKI010000246.1:0-1914 GCA_964478745.1 uncultured Bacteriovoracaceae bacterium | reverse complement strand
GGTAACAGCAAAGCGTTGGGCTTTCAATACGGCGCGTCAAAAGTGTTGGGAGACGGCTCTTATTTCCATCAAAGCGGCCTGATTTTGGCTGAAATGCCGTCAAAAACCCGTCGCAGTTCTGCGACAGGGACTCACTCGAAAAGCTCGACCGTCCACTGGGAGAGCGGGGTTTGCGTTTCCGCTTTCTCCGCGCCGAAGAACCCCAGCTTCTTCATCTCCTCGCGGGTCTTCGGTGAAAGGCGCGTGACGGACCGTGTTTCCCTCGCGTTTCCGAGAGCCTTGCGCTCCTCCTCGGACATGTTCGACCAACGCGGTCCCTGGGGAGGCTGGAAAACGCAGTACGTTTTGGGAAGCGAGCAGAGCCGGTCGAGCGCGTGCCTGAACTTCAGCGTGGAGTCGTCTCTCTCGTAGTAGTCCGCGATCGCCAGGCAGGAGTCGCGGTCGCCGCCCGCGCAGGACTTCTCCGCCTTGGGTAGCTGCTTTCGGGTCAGCTGGTTCTCTTTGCGGAAGTCGACGAACGGTTCGAGCTTCTTCAGTTCGCGCTCGCTCGAGGATGCCGCTGGTTGTTCGGCCGCCTCGCGAGCGGGCTCGGGCTTCGCGCATGCGCCCGACGCCATCACGCAGACGATCGCCAGAGCGGCTCTCGTCGTCGTCATCTGCGGTTCCCCAGCCCGCCGAGCAGGTTCAGGAGCTCCCCGCGGGTCGTCGGGTTATCGTGGAACGCGCCCAGCATCGAGCTCGTGATCGTGTAGCTCTGCTGCTTCTCCACTCCGCGCATCATCATGCAAAGGTGGAACGCCTCGATGATGACGGCGACGCCCTGGGGCTTCAGCACCCGGTTCAGCTCGGCCGAGACCTGAGTGGTGAGGCGCTCCTGGACCTGGAGCCTGCGGGCGAAGACGTCGATGATCCGCGGGATCTTCGAAAGCCCGATGATCTTGCCGTTCGGGATGTAGGCCACGTGCGCCTTGCCGTAGAAGGGAAGCAGGTGGTGCTCGCAGAGCGAGAAGAGCTCGATGTCCCGGACGATGACGATCTCGCTCGAGCCTTCAGTGAACAGGGCCTTGCCGACGATGTCGTCGACGCTGCGGGTGTAGCCGGAGGTCAGGAACTCCATCGCCTTGGCGTAGCGAAGGGGGGTGCTGCGAAGGCCCTCGCGCTCGGTATCCTCGCCCAGCGCGGTCAGGATTTCGCGCATGTTGCGAACCACGCGTTTTCGGTGAGGATGCGGGTCGGTTCCCGCCTGCTGCTTGGTTTTCTTGGCCATGGAAGCCCCTGCTTATCCAAAAGCCCTTTCCAAAACCAGTACGAGTTCCGATAGGATGGTGGCCTGAGACGTCCCTAACCAGCCGCGCCGATGTTCCTATGACCGAAGACGAAGACCGGACAGTTTGCTTCTGCCATAACGTGCCTTTGTCACGAATTCTTGAAGTGATACGCGCCGGCGGAACCACTCTCGAACACATCCAGGCGGACACGTGCGCCTCCACCGGCTGCGGCGGCTGTGAATGGGACGTGGTTGAAATCCTCGAGAGCGAACTAGCCAAAACCAAGTAAGTCCGGAATAATCGGATCGTGGGGCGCACAATCCTTCTGATTTCCGAAGACCCTCAGGACGTCCGATTCGCCGAAGAGGTGGCCAAGGAGTCAAAGCTCGAGCTTCGGGTCCTCAAGTGCCCGAAGGAGGCGGCCACTCTCGCGGGGGACGCGACCCGCGCGAACCGTTCGCCCGTGATCTTCGCCGATATCTCGTCCAACGATCGGCTCGAGGGCTTCCGGGGGAGCTTCTCCGGCCTGATCGGCTCCGCGACCGGCCAGCTCGATCCCAACCTGGTCCACTTCATCACCGAGGACTCCGGGCCCCAGCTGCGCGACATGAACTCGCTGAACCTGTTCGGGCACATCGTCTACCGC
>CAYZKI010000245.1:1703-5311 GCA_964478745.1 uncultured Bacteriovoracaceae bacterium | reverse complement strand
GGATCGGCTGGGACTACTACAGCTTCCTCGAAGGCGAGCTGAAGACCAAGCAGGAGGAGCTGACCTCCTCCGAGGCGTCGGCGGACGCGGTCGCGAAGAAGGTCGCGGACGCGAAGCAGTTCTTCAAGACGCTCGAGCAGAAGCGCGCCGAGCTCAGGAGCCTCGCGCAGCAGCTCGAGCAGATGAAGGCGCGCCTTTCGGACCAGATCGACGTCCCGGCCTTCATCAAGATGGTGTCGAACGAGGCGGCGCGCGTCGGCCTCCGGGTGGTCGCGATCAAGCCGGGCGAGCCCAAGACCCAGCCCGACAACTACTTCGTCGAGCAGCCCTTCGATCTCGAGTTCCGCTCGGTCTACCCGCAGCTCCTCATTTACCTGAACCGCCTTGCCTCGCTCGAGACGATCATCCGAGTCGACAAGTTCAGCGTGAACACGCATGGCTCGCCCACGGCTCAGTTCGTCGAGCTGTCGGGAAGGCTCGAGCTGAAGGCCTACCGGTACGTGACCTCGAAGGCGGACGAGATCGGCAAGGTGCCGGACGCCGCGCCTCCGGGGCCCGTGACTCCGGCAGGCGGCGGCGCGCCGAAGCCGGGCGGCACGGCCACCGCCCCGACGGGAGGCGCGCGATGAGACGTGCTTCCGCGGCCATCATAGCGCTTCTGATCTTCTCTCCCGCGTGGGATCTCGCCCGGGCCGAGGGGCCCGGCGTGCAGGGCGGCCCCGCGCCGGTCATGCCCACGAACGCCACGGCCAGCGCCACGGCGCCGATCACGGACGACGTGCTCAAGGTCCGCGATCCGTTCCGCCGTCCCATCCAGGTGACCGCGAAAGGGAAGCCCAAGGGCGACCTCGAGCTCTTCGCGGTCGAGCAGTTCAAGCTCGTGGGCGTGATCACCGGCCCGGCGAAGATCCGGGCCATGGTCGAGGCGCCGAACGGAAAGACGTACTTTGTCTCTGAGCGACAGAAAATCGGCCAGAGAAACGGGGTGGTCAAGAAGATCACTCCGGGTGCCATCCTCGTGCGCGAGACGATGGTCAACGTGGTCGGGCGCGAGGAGGAGATCGACTTCGAGATCCGCCTTCCCGAAGACACGAAAGCCCAACAACAAGCCGCCCAAGGATCGGGAGGATGAACCCTGTGAAAACTTCCAACGGAAACTCGAGATACTTGCCCTATCTCCTGATCGGTCTGCAGATTCTGGCTCCGGCAACGCCGTTCGCAGCCTCGAACGTGACCTCGATCGATTTCCGCGCCAACGGCGCCGGGGGAGGCGAGATCGTCATCAGCGCCGACGGCCCGGTCCAGGTCGAGAAGGTCGAGAACTCGAGGGACAATCAGGTCGTGCTGAACCTTTCCGGCGCGCAGCTCACCAAGTACGCCACGCGGAAGCTCGATGCCTCCTCGTTCGACGGCCCGGTCAGCCTGATCAGCCCGTATCAGCTCACGGACGCTGCCGATAGCGCTCGAATCGTCGTGCAGCTTCGCGAGCCGGTCGCCAGCGATCTCGTGCAGCAGGGCAACGTGATTCGCCTGAGCCTCGGGGCCGGCTCCGGATCCGGCGCGTCGACGCAGGCCAAGACCGACCCCGTATCCCCGGGAGTCGACTCGGCGCCCGCTCCGGCGCCTGGAAGCGACCCGGCCGCCGCGGCGCCGCCGCCTTCGGCCACCACGCCCGACAAGCTCGCGGCGAACGCCGCCGCGAACGGCGTCATCGAGTCGAAGTCCCGCCTCGAGCAGTTCTTCGAGGCGCGCGAGACGAAGCGCTATTTCGGAAAGCCCGTCACGATCCGCGTGAAGGAGATGGACCTTGCCGACGTGTTCCGCCTGATCGGCGAGACCAGCGGCTTCAACATCGTCCTCGGGGAGGACGTCAAAGGGAAGATCACGCTTTCCCTCGATGACGTCCCGTGGGACCAGGCCCTCGACCTGGTTCTCTCCACCCAGCGCCTCGGCGCCGAGCGGAACAACAACGTCCTTCGCGTCGTGACGCTCGCGAACCTCACCACCGAGAAGCAGGAGCAGCTTAAGGCGAAGCAGGCCGCGGAGGCCTCCACGCCGCGCGTGACCCGCGTCTTCCCGATCAGCTTCGCGAAGCCGGCCGAGCTTTCCACCCTGCTCGCGAAGCTCGGGACCAGCCAGAGCGGCGCGACCGCCGACACGACCAGCACCATCCAGGTGGATGAGCGCACGAACAGCCTGATCATCCGCGATACGATGGAGAACATCGAGCGGATGAAGAAGCTGATCGAGGTGCTCGATACGCAGACGCCCCAGATCCTGATCGAGACGAAGGTGATCGAGGCGACCGAGCGATTCTCGAGCGGCCTCAGCGGCGCCTTGACAGGCCAGATGACCGAGCCCTTCGGGCTCGGCTTCACCTTCAACGGCTTCAGCTCGGGTTCCCTTTCGCAGACGCTGGCTTCGGGCTCCAACCAGTTCGCGACCTCCTTCGGCATCCTCCCGAACGGCGGCCGCCTGAACGCCACGCTCTCGATCAACGAGGCCGAGGACAAGATCAAGATCATCTCCGCGCCGAGAACCGTCGTCCTCGACAAACAAAGCGCGCAGATCGTGAAATCCGACCCTCTCCTCCAGCTTCAAACCACGGTCAGCAACGGCGTGCAGACGCAGACCTTCGTGAACACTCCGGCGACGCTGTCCCTCCGCGTGCAGCCCACCGTCACGAACGACGGGAGCGTGCTTCTCGACCTGAACGTCAGCCGCGACGTGATCGTCTCCGACCCGAACGGCCAGTCGGCCACGGGCAGCCGCAACATGCAGACGAAGGTGCTCGTCGAGAGCGGGTCGACGCTCGTCATCGGCGGCATCTACTCCTCGAACGTGCGCGACCAGGAGTCGGGCTTCCCGTTCCTCCGCAAGATCCCGGTGATCGGCGCGCTGTTCGGCGGAGAGAGCACGTCGCTCGACCGTTCCGAGCTCTTCATCTTCGTGACCCCGCGAATCCTGAATCCGAAGGAGGCCGGCCTCGCCGGTTGATCGCGAGCATGGCGAACAAGCCGTCCGAGTACCATCCGATCATCTACAGCTATCTGAAGAAGTATCAGGATGATCCGGGCTCGCGAGTGTTCGCCCCGCTCGCGGAGGCGTATCGGAAGGCGGGATTGATCGACGAGGCGATCGAGATCGCCCGCGAGGGCCTGCAGATCCATCCGACTTTCGTCGGGGGGAGAGTAGCGCTCGCGCGCGCGCTGTTCGAGAAGGGCTCTTACGAGGAAGTGCTTCAGGAAGTCATGCCCGTCGTCAGGGACGTTCCCGACAACCTGGTCGCGCAGAGACTGCTCGCGGAATCCTGCCTGATGCTCGGCCGGGTGACGGAGGCGCTCGGCGCCTACAAGATGCTCCTGTATTTCACCCCGGGCGACCATGAAACGGCCCGGCTGGTCCAGGAGCTGGAGGCGCAAGCCTATAAGGAAGGCGCCCTGATCCTGCGTACCGACCCGGCGCCCCAGCCGATCCCTCTTTTCGCGGTCAAGCCGGCCTCTGACGTCGTGCGGGATGACCCCGCGATTCAGAAGGAGAAATGGGTGCGGAAGGTCGAGTTTCTCCAGAGTCTCCTGACTCGCGTCGCCCGGTACCGCGCTCAATAC
>CAYZKI010000245.1:0-1693 GCA_964478745.1 uncultured Bacteriovoracaceae bacterium | reverse complement strand
TCCCAGGGCGGCCCGGTCCTTCCATCGGATGATCCGAAGCAAGCGTTCGGTGCTTCGGGTTTTGTGGCATTAGTTGACAATCCTACTCCCCGCGACTACTACTCAAGACTTCTATGTACGCAACAAACCAGTTTCGAAAAGGCCTCAAGGTCGAGATCGAAGGCATTCCCTACGAGATCGTCGACTTCCAACATGTCAGCCCCGGCAAGGGCCGTGCGTTCACTCGCACCAAGCTGAAGAACATGCTGAATCAGAACGTGATCGAACGGACGATCACCTCCGGCGACAAGCTCGATCGCGCGAACACCGATGAGCGCGAGATGTCCTACCTTTATAAGGACGCCGAAGGTTATCACTTCATGGACCAGTCCAACTACGAGCAGGCCGTGCTGAGCGAAGAGCAGCTCGGAACCGGCAAGGACTTCCTCCAGGAGAACCTCGTCATCAAGGTCATGTATTTCAATGAGCGCCCGATCGGCGTCGAGCTTCCCACTTTCGTCGTGTTGAAAGTGAAGGAAACGACTTCTGCGTTCAAGGGCGACACCGTCGGCGGCACCAAGCCCGCCACTCTCGAAACCGGCGCGGTCATCAACGTTCCCTTCCACATCAAGGAAGGCGACAAGATCAAGGTCGACACGCGCGACTACTCGTACTCGGAAAAGGCGAACAACTAACGTGGCTTCCAAGAAATCGTCTCAGGGGAAGAAAGAGCGCGTCAGCGTTTCGGCAGGCGGAAGTGCGACCGCGAGCATCGCGGCGCCTCCCAAGGACTTCGCTTTCCTCGAGTGGATGGCGGATCTCATGACCCGGCAGAACCTCGCGGAGATCTCGTGGGAAACCCGGGGCGCGAAGTTCTCGCTCAAGACCCCGGCGGCTTTCGTCGGGGGCGGCGCGACGGTGGCTTACGCCCCGGCCCCGGCAGCCCCGGCTCCGTCCGTGGCCCGTCCGGCCGCCGTCGAGGCGCCCAAGCCCGCGGCTTCGGCCACGGCTCCCGCGGGCGCGTCCGCATCGGGCGCGCTTGCCGCGAACCAGAAGCAGGTCGTTTCCCCCTTCGTCGGGACTTTCTACCGCTCGCCGTCGCCGGCCGCCGATGCGTACGTCCGCGAGGGGCAGTCGGTGAAGCAGGGTGACGTGCTTTGCATCGTCGAAGCGATGAAGCTCATGAACGAGATCGAGGCCGAGTGGTCGGGGAAAATCGTTTCCATTCTCGTGGAAAACGGGCAGCCCGTCGAGTTCGGCGAGCCGCTCTTCGTGATCGAGACGGCTTGAGCTGATTTTTTGAGAGGGGATGGGGAATGGCTTTAGGTACCCAGATGCCGGAGATCGCGACTTCGAAAACGAAGTCGGCCCCGACGAGTAAAAAAATGGCGAAATTACCGGCAAAACAGGCTCATTTGTTCAAGAAGGTGCTGATCGCCAACCGCGGCGAGATCGCGCTCCGCGTGATCCGCGCGTGCCGCGAGCTCGGCATCTCGACCGTCGCGGTCTATTCGACGGCCGACGAGCACTCGCTCCACGTGAAGCTCGCCGACGAGGCAGTCTGCATCGGACCGCCCCAGTCGAAGCTCAGCTACCTGAACATGGCCAACGTGATCTGCGCCGCCGACATCACTGGCGCCGACGCGATTCATCCGGGCTACGGTTTTCTTTCCGAGAACGCCGAGTTCGCCCGCCTGATCGGCGAATGCGGGAT
>CAYZKI010000244.1:248-5314 GCA_964478745.1 uncultured Bacteriovoracaceae bacterium | reverse complement strand
TGGCGGCGAAGACGCTCGCCAAGTACCGCCCGGAAACCCCGGTGGTGGCCATCATGGACAACGAGGCGGCGATCCGCCGTCTCGCGTTCGTCTGGGGCGTGCGCGGGGCGCTCATCCCGCAGATCGTCGGGACCGACGATCTCTTCGCCATGGTCGAGAAGGTGCTCCTGGAGAACAAGCTCGCCGAGCACGAGGACCTGGTGGTCGTCACCGCTGGCGTCCCGACGCTCCGTCGCGGCACGACCAACATGGTGAAAGTCCACCGCGTCGGCGCGCAGCACGGAAGGCCCTGAAGCGCGCGGTCAGTATTCCCAGGCGCCGAGATCCATCGCGGTGCCGATCCCCATCCTTTCCGTTATAGGTGAACTTGACTCGCTGAATTACCGGCCGCCGCCGCGCCGGGCATTCTGCCGCCTGGCTTGGAACTTGAACTGGCTCCCCGCAGGAGGATTTCAGATGAAATACTTACTCGCAGTGGCTTCCATCAGCTTGATCGCCTTCACGGCTTGCGATCGCCGCAACGAGCCGGGCCGCGTCGACCTGTACGACAACAACAGCAGCGCATCAAAGGACGGCACGGTGACCGAAGAGCACGTCGAGGCTCCCGGTGAAATCAGCAAGACCGAGCGCGAGAAAGGCAGCGCGACGGTCGAGAGCCAGAAGAAGATCGTGACCACCGAAACGGAGACCGAGCGTGAGTCGATCCCGACGATCGGCACCACCACCCATGCCGCCGACATCAACCGGATGAACGAGGAAGACTTCGTCGCGCTCGGCCTGAACGACCGCCTCGCCGACAAGATCGTCGACTACCGGGAAAAGAACGGCGACTTCAAGTCGGTCGACGACCTTCGCAAGGTACCGGGTATCAACGTCTCCTGGTTCAACTCGATGAGGTCGAAGCTCGGCGCAAGCAGCGACAAGCGGGACGACCGCGAGAACCAGGCCAACCGCGACAAGAGCTGAGCCGGCTCTCCGGATGGATCTCCGATGAATGAACGCCCCGGACCCGGGAACGAGAGGGTCCGGGGCTTTTTCTTTTCAACACTGCGCATCATACCTAGTGAAAGCGTCGGACGTTTGTTAAGCCCCACGAGAAACTTCCCACCAGGAAACTCAACGAGGGCTCTGATGGCATCCGGCGCAGACGACACTCCGCTCATGAAGCAGTTCTGGGAAATCAAGGCCCAGGCAGGCGATGCCCTACTGCTGTTCCGGATGGGCGACTTCTACGAGCTCTTCGGCGACGATGCGGTCGAAGCGGCGCGCATCCTGGAGATCACGCTCACCAGCCGCGACAAGAACAAGCCCAACCCGCTCCCGATGGCGGGCGTGCCCCACCACTCGGTGCAGGGCTACATCCAGAAGCTTCTCGCGGCGGGCAAGAAGGTCGCGATCGCCGACCAGACCGAGGACCCGGCCGCGTCGAAAGCCTCGGGCAACAAGATCGTCAAACGCGAGCTCAGCCGGATCTTCACGCCGGCCGTCCAGTTCGATCTCGAGGGCTCGCAGCCCGTTTACCTGGCCTGCGCCATCCGAGGCGAGCGCCACTGGTCGGCTGCGTGCCTGGACGTTTCCACCGGTGAAACGCTCGTCGGCTCGGGGCTCTCTCCTGAGGCCCTTTCCACCGAGATCCAGTCGCTGCCCATCCGCCATCTGCTGCGCACGAACGGCCTCGAGGCGATCGCGTCGGCATCGCTTCCCGCGGAGACGCTCGTCGAGGACCTTCCCTCCAACTACCTTTCTCTCGACCAGGCCCGGCAGTGCCTTCAAAGGCACTACGACATCGGGGACCTGGACGCCTTCCTGCCGGACGCGGCGGCGGCGCACGCGCTCGGCCTGCTGGTCACCTACGCGCTCCGAACACAGCAGAAGGAAAGGCTCGCGCACCTTCGCCTCCCGGTCCCGCTTCGCAAGACGGACGCGCTCGTGCTCGGCCCGCGCTCGGCGGAGCATCTCGACCTCGACGAGCTCTTTGGGCTGATCAACCGCACGAAGAGCGCGCTCGGCGCCCGCCAGCTCCGCAAGTGGCTTCACGCGCCGCTCACGCGCCCGGAGGCGATCGCGGAGCGCCAGGCGTCGATCCGCGAGTTTGCGAAGACCGCGCAGCTCGCGGATCGCCTGGCTTCGGGCCTCTCGGAGGTCTATGACCTCGAGCGGATCTCGGGCCGCATCCACGCGGGCCTCGCCAGCCCGCGCGACACGCTCGCGCTCGGCCGCACGCTCTCGGCCCTCACGCGCCTCTCGCAGGCCATGACCTTCACGCGGAGCTCGGAATCCCTGAAGCAGGGGCTGGCCACGAGCGCGGCGGGGCTCGAGGCCCTCGGGCAGAGGATTCTCAAGATACAACGCGAGGACGCCCCGCTCACCGCGCGCGACGGAGGGATCTTCACGCGCGGCACGGACCCGGAGCTCGACCGGCTGCTCACGCTGACCGAGGACGGCGAGAAGTTCCTGGTCGACCTCGAGGCGCGCGAGCGCGAGGCCACGGGGATCCCCTCGCTCAAGGTCCGCTACAACCGCGTCTTTGGCTATTACATCGAGATCACCTCGGCTCATTTGAAATCGGTGCCTTCCCACTACCAGCGCAAGCAGACGATGGTCGGCGCGGAGCGCTTCTTCACCGAGGAGCTCAAGAAGTTCGAGGAGGAGATCCTCACCGCCTCGAGCAAGCGCAAGGCGCTCGAGCAGGAGCTCTTCGACCGGCTCCTCGAGGAGATCGGCAGGCGCACCTCCGAGCTGATGAACGCGGCTACGCTCCTGGGCGACCTCGACGCGCGCGTCGCGCTCTCGCGGCTTTTCGATGCGCCGGGCTGGGTGCTCCCGACCATCGACTCCTCGCGGGCGCTCGAGATCGAGGCCGGCCGTCATCCGCTCATCGACCGCGACGGGCGCAAGGGTTTCGTCCCGAACTCGATCGGCCTCTCGCCCGAAACGGACCTCACGCTTCTGATCACCGGCCCCAACATGGGCGGCAAGTCGACGGTGATGCGGCAGACCGCGCTCATCGTGCTCCTCGGCCAGATGGGCGCGCCGGTCCCGGCGGCCTCCGCGCGCTGGGGGGCGGTCAGCTCGGTGCACACCCGAATCGGCGCGCACGACGCCCTTTCCCGGGGCCAGAGCACGTTCATGGTCGAGATGACGGAGCTCGCGCACATCCTGCACCACGCGGACGAGCGCTCGCTCATCATCCTCGACGAGATCGGCCGCGGAACGAGCACGTACGACGGTATCAGCGTGGCCTGGGCGACGCTCGAATGGATCGCGCGCAAGATCCAGGCGCGGACGCTCTTCGCCACGCACTATCACGAGCTCGTGAAGCTCGCGGACACGCTTCCGGGCCTCGCCAACGCTCACCTCGCGGTCGACAGCGACGCGAAAAAAGGCACGCTGCGCTTCCTCTACGAGCTCAGGCCCGGGCCGACGAGCGACAGCTTCGGCGTGCACGTCGCGAAGATGGCCGGGCTTCCGAAGGCCGTCGTCGAGCGCGCCTGGCAGGTGCTCGCCGACCTCGAAGCCGGGGGCTCGCAGCTCGCGGCCCCCGGCGCGCATCCTGACCAGCTTTCGCTTTTCGCCCCGTCAGCGGCGATGCAGGCCCAGCCGGCGGAGGCCGAGCCCGAGCCCGCGGCACCTCATCCGGTCGTGCTCGAGCTCGAAGGGCTCGACGTGAACGGAATGACACCCATCCAGGCGCTGAACTTCATCGTTCGACTTCAGGAAATCTCTCGCGAATCGTCTGCCAGGAGCGTTTGAGCGCGGAGCCGAGCGCGAGACCCGTTTCCCCGCCGAGACGGACCCACCGCTGCTTTTCGCCCGCCGGCTCCGACGCGCGCAGCTTTCCGCGCGCCGGCTCCTTCACGCGCGCGACGCGGGTCACGCGCGTGATCTTGTGCCGGGTGACGACGTGCCGGGTCTCGACGTCGCCGAGCTCCGCTCCGAGCCGCGCTCCCGCCGGCATCCTCTCCGGGAAATCCCAGAGGCCCGCGCGCCACTTTCCTTCGCCGCGCTTCTCGAGAAGGACCCGCCCCTCGCGATCGACCAGGCAGAACACGCGCTCGCGCACCTGCACCCACTGCTTCGGCGCCTTTTTCGGCGGAAAGCTCTCGGCGTCCCCCGCGGCGAACGCGCGGCAGTCCTCGCGCACGGGACAGAGCAGGCAACGCGGCTTGCGCGGCGAGCACACCGTGGCCCCGAGCTCCATGAGCGCCTGGTTGAGATCCCTGGGCTCGACGCCCCGGGCGTGGCCCCGGACCACGAGGATCCGCGCCAGGCGCCAGAGCCTGGCCTTGTAGGCCGCGTCGCCCTTTTGACGAGTCACCCGCCTGAGCCGCGAAATGACGCGCTCGACGTTCCCATCCAGGATGGGCTCCGGCTGGTTGAGCGCGATCGAGAGGATCGCTCCCGCCGTGTACTCGCCCACGCCGGGCATCTCCAGCCAGCCCGCGCGATCCCGCGGGAACCCTTCCTCGGCGATCTTTCGCGCCGCCTTCCTGAGATTCCGGGCACGTGAATAGTAGCCCAGCCCCGCCCAGAGCCGGACGACCTCGTCCTCGCTCGCCTGGGCC
This sequence comes from uncultured Bacteriovoracaceae bacterium, assembly GCA_964478745.1. Classification (GTDB taxonomy): domain Bacteria; phylum Bdellovibrionota; class UBA1018; order UBA1018; family UBA1018; genus CAYZKI01. Next base: position 749 of record CAYZKI010000244.1, on the reverse strand, counting down.
AGCGCTTGCACGTCAGGGAAACGCGCGACGAACCGCTCGAAGTACGGCACCACCGTCGCCACCTGCGTCTGCTGCAGCATGATCTCGGAGATCCAGACGCGGTAAAGCGAGGGCTCGTCGGAATCTCGGCCGGGCTCCCGCCCGGCCTGGTCATCTCTCCATGGAAGGACACGCTTTTGACGCTCGAACCAGGATCCGAGCCGATGCATCAGGGTGTTGCCCATGGGAACCTTCCTCCCATAAACTGAAAAGACGCGGCAAGCGCATTCCGCTCCCGCCGCGAGGTCAGGAAGACCGCAAGAGATACAGGATGCTCAAAGGAAAAATCTCACTCGCCGGCTGCACGCTCGCTCTCGCCCTCGCCTGCCCGCCGCCCGCTCTCGCGGCCGCGGCGCCGGGCATGCCCTTCCGCGTGGTGATCGACCCCGGCCACGGCGGCACGGACGAGGGCACCGTCTACAAGAACGGATCGGTGAGGATCACCGAGAAGCAGATCACGCT
>CAYZKI010000244.1:0-238 GCA_964478745.1 uncultured Bacteriovoracaceae bacterium | reverse complement strand
CGAGGACGACGTCGAGATCCCGGTTCCCGACCGCACGAAGTTCGCGAACCGCCTGGGCGCGGACGTGTTCGTCTCCATTCATATGAACTCCGCCGCGCACATCGAGCCCAAGAAGGCGCGCACCGCCCAGGGCATCGAAACCTACATCCTGAACAACGCGACCGACGCCTCCTCGCGCAGGCTCGCCGAGCTCGAGAATTCCGTCCTCACTCCGAGGGCCGACACGCCCGAAGACGCC
>CAYZKI010000243.1:0-5316 GCA_964478745.1 uncultured Bacteriovoracaceae bacterium | reverse complement strand
GTGGTCGCCCGCGCGGGGCCAAAAAGCGTTTGATCCAGATAGCTTAAGCCGGCACTCAGCTCGGTTTCAAACAGATAGTTCATCGAAGCCACGGTATCCCAGACCAGCTCGTGGGAGGAGCTCGACACCACGGCGCCGCGGGTATCCTTGCGCCCGGTAAAGCGCGGCGAAAGGCTTGCGCCCAGCCTGAGCTTCGGCATCGAGTCCGGGGTGTACCCTGCCCCGGCCATCAGGCTCGCGGACGGATGGGGGCGGACCGCAACCGCACCCGAGCTCGTCTCGAAATCGCGCGGCAGGCGCTGGGTCGCCTCCCCCAGCAGCTCGAAATCGAGCGAGCCCGCGTTCTTCACGAGTGCCGCCCCCAGGGAAACTGAAACGAAGCCGCTGACTCGGGCATCGACCGCGAAATTTTCACGCGCCTCGTAAGCCGAAGGTCCCGTCGGAAGCCCGAGCCTCGCGTAGAGGAACCCGCGCGGTTTCCAAGCCGAGTAGTACAGGACCGGGAGAATCTCGTACGCGACGGATACCGCGCTGTCCCCCATCCCACGCGAGGACGCCCGGGCACCGTCAAGCTCCCGGCTGCGGCCCAGCACGGTTCCCGAGACGGAAACCTGCCAGAACTCGCCAAGCAGGTAAGCCGCATCGAGACGATAGGTGTCGGTCAGTTCCAGATTGCCGGCGCGGCGGAAGACGCTTTGCCCGCTCGCCGACGCTTCGCCGATCACGTCGCCATAGCCGGCCGAAAGCGATACCTGCGACCTGAAGTCGCCGAGGATGAGATTCGGGAATGCCGCTCCCCCGCCGCAGCACGCGGCCCCCCACGCGGAGGAAGGGAGACCCCATCCAAAGCTGGCAAAGATGGCGAGCGCCGTCGACAGGCCCCCTCTCACAACTCGACCCTCAGGGAGCCCGATTCCACGCGTCCGCCGGCGTCCGTCGCCTCGATCCGGATCTCCCATACGCCAGGCATGATGAAGTGGATCTCGGTCGCGGAAAACCTCGTCTCGCTTTCCCTCGTCACGACGACCGGAGCCGACCCGTGCCCCATATCAGGCATCCAGAGCACCACGTTGAGGTCCCGAAGCCCTACGTCGCTTTCGATGACGGCCTTCGACTCGTCCGCGACGCGCGGGCCTTCGTTCCAGGCAAGCCTCAGGCAGGCCCCAAGCGAAGGAAGCTTGAGATCGCACTCCGCCTGCCGTCTTTCCGGGCGTCTCGCGGCGTCGAGATCTTCCTCGTTCACGTGGTTCAGCAGCGGCGAATAGCCGCAGCCCGCGCCTGAAAGGGCGAGCATCGCCGCGAGCGCCACGCTCGAAAACGACGGGAGCACCGGAGGGCCCCTCCTTCAGCGCACCACGACCGGGATGGTCGCGGTCTCGGTGCCGCGCGCCGAGCTCAGGCTGACCTGGATGTCCCAGTCCCCCGCCATCATGAAGTTGACCTTGCTCACGTAGTAGACGCCGTCACCGTAGGTGCGGACCGCGACGGGGCTCGAACCGTGGCCCATGCTGGTCATCCACAGCTTCACGGACACATTCTCGGCGGGCACGGCCAGGTCGCCGACCTTGGTCTCGGTCGCGTTCAATCGCGTGAAGGTGAGCACGAAGTTCCCGTTCGGGCCCGACTTCGGGCCGTCGATCATCTCCACGAAAGCGCAAAGGCCCGCGTTCGGCAGGGGCGCGCATTTCGGGTCCGCGGCTTCCGCCGGGGCAGAAGCGAATCCCGCTGCGGCGGCAATCGCGACGATCCAATTCCTAATAACCATGATCCAGTTCCCCTTGAATTGAGTTAACGCCTGATTTCGCAGCCCAGGGTGCGCACGCGGGCCGGCTCGGGCCTGCGCCCCTCACCCATCTGCGAGAGAGCGAGCTTGAGATGATACTTGTCGGCGGCGAGGCCGTTGCTCGAGCTGGAGACGCCGCCATCGAAAACCACCGCGCCTTTCGGGTCGAGAAGGAACGCATGCGGGGTCTTGAGCGCGCCCAGCCGATTGGCGATGACCGCGTTCTCGTCTCGATAGACGGGAAACGGAAGAGCGAGGCCGGCGAAGTACTCGCGCGCCGTCTTCAAATCTTCGTCCCGGTTCGACACGAAGCCGACGAAGGCGAAATCCTTGAACTCGCGCGCGATCTCACCCAGATGCTTCACGTGCGTCTGGGAGCATGGGCACTTGGCCGACAGGAACACGACTACCGTTGCCCGGGCGACCGGGTTCAGCTTGAGCTCCTCGAGCTTTCCGGTGGCGAGGTTTTCCCCGCGAAAATCAATGACTTCAGCCTTTGCTCCCGTCGGCGCGAGCGCCAGGAGCGTGAATGCAAGTGCCGCAACCGCCTTCATGTCGCTCGGTCTTAGTAGAGGCCCCCGCCCTTGTCAACGCGCTGCATTGACTCGCTGTTTGTCACAGCCCCGGCATTCCGGGCGTATATACTCTCGAGGTGACCGATGAGGAGTTGATGAAGGCGTACCAGCTGGGCGGCGACGATTCGGAGCGGGCGTTCGAAACGCTCTACGAACGCTATGCCGCGAAGGTGTACGGCTTTCTCAGGCGGCGACTCTCGGAAGAAAGTATCGTGGAAGAAGTCTTTCAAGCGACATTCCTGAAGCTTCACCAGGCGCGGAGGCGATATGACCCTTCGTTCCCATTCGCGCCCTGGCTCTTCACCGTCTGCCGGAGCGTGCTGACCGACGCCGTCAGGAAAAGCGCGCGCTCCCCGGAAACGGTCGAAGGCGACGTTTACGAGATCGGCGCCGCGACGCCCTCCTCCGTCTCGAGCGAGGGCTCCACACCGGATCTGGAGAAGCTCATCTCGCCGCTGACCGTCCAGCAGAAAGAGGCGCTCGAGCTTCGATACGCGAAAGACCTCAGCTTCGACGAGATCGCCCGGCGCCTGGAAACCTCGCCGGCGAACGTTCGCCAGATGGTGAGCCGGGCGGTGCGCAAGATCCGCGCGGCTTCCGCCAAGGAGGGATCATGAGCGGCAAGCAGGTGAGCCCGCCGGCAGGCCGGAACGAGTGGATCGCGGAGTTCCGGGAGTTCATGGACGGCGCCGAGGTGGCGCCCCCCGCGCATCTTTCCCGCGATCTCAAAGCGCGCGTTTCGAGCCAGCTGAACCCCTCGGCGGGCCGGGTCTTTTCCAAGGCCCTCGCGATCCACGCGGTCGTCGGCTTTCTTACGCTTCTCCTCTGCCCCCAGTTCGGAATGGGGTTCTCGGAGCATGCGCCGATCCTTCACTGGCTCATGCAATACGGGCACGCCGTCTGCTCATTCGGCTGTGGCGCCTTCTTCGTCGGCAGCGGGGCCCTCGTGACGAGCTTCGTTCTCACGCGGGAGGAGATCCGGAGCATCCGCCGCACCGAGTTCCTTCAGCTCATGCTGATTTCGGCGATCGCCGCGGCCGTGTTCCTCGCTCTCGGGGGCGACGTGATCGATTCTCTCGGGCTCATGTGGATCGCCGGATCGACGCTCGGAGGGCTCACGGCCCTCGAGCTCGGCTGGTCAACCCGCAGGCTCCTGGCTCAGAGCTGATCCGCCGCTCAGGTACCGATCGGTCCGCCTGAAGGGCTCGGGCTCGGACTCGGGCTCGGGCTCGAGGTCGGAGAAGGCTCGGGTGTCGGCGACGGGCTCGGGCTCGGCGACGGGCTTGCGCTCGGCGACGGGCTTGCGCTCGGCGACGGCAGCGGCGAAGGCTGCGGGTCGGACTTCAGGCAATAGCTGACATCCACGGCCGAGCGAGGGCCGCCGGCATCGCTCTTCGAGATCTCCACCGAATTCAGGTCGGGCGTGTAAGTGAACTGCACGGAGGTGCCGTTGACCGCGACGCCGATCGTGGCCGGGTCGACGCCTTCGCGCTCGAGCTTGAAGATCGTCGAGGGATTCATCTTGATGTTCACGAGGCGGCCGATGCGGTCGAGGCCTTCCTCGTAGTGGCGGCCGCTGATATCGACGGAGGCCCCGCCCGCGAGCGCGACGAGCTCCATATATCCGTAGCCGTACTCTTCCTGGGTGATGCCTTTGGTTCCCGCCGACGGGACCTTGGCGAGGTCGTTGTAGACGACGGCGCCGATCACGAAGGGGCGCTCGCCCTGGAGCTTCTTGACCCCGTCGAGCACGGCCTGGGGAGTGATGCCCTTGCAGTCACGCGCGATCTCGCGCGCTTCGGTGCCGGTGCTGTCCGGCACGCGGGTGACGCCCGCCGGGGGATTCGAGCAGACGTCGTTTTCGTCGGAGATGAAAACGACCGCCAGGGCCGCGTCCTCGCGGAAGAAGCCTTTGGCGCGGCTCGAGGTGAGCGGACCGTGGTCGAGACCGCGGAGGAACGAATAGAGCCCCGCTTCGCCGCTGGTGTTCTTGCTGGCTTCCGCGTTGATCATGTTCGCGCGGAGCTGTTCGCGGATCTGATCGAGCGACAGCTCGGAAGACGAGAGTACTTCACGGTTGTTCTTGTACTTGTATAGCCTGCCGCTATGCGGGCTCGAGCTGCCATGAGCGAGCATCACCGCCACGCGGTAATCCGTGCCTTCGGGAATGGCGCGGACGAACTCGTCGAGGCCTTCGGCCACGTTGCGGCGGTCCTGGTCCATCGAGCCCGACGTATCGAAGACGAAAAGCAGGTCGACCTTGCGGATGATCTCGGCTTCAGGCTGGAAGTGGCGCTCGTTGTAGCAGACCGGCTGCCCGGGAACCTCGCTCGGAAGCGCCGAAGGGACCGGTCCAGGCGCGGGGGCCCCCAGGACAAAATCGATGGTCTGTTGTTCCTTGGCGGTCAGCTCGCAGCCCGAAAGCGCGATCAGGCCCAGGGCTGAGAGGTGGAGAAGCTTTTTCATGATGGATTCCTCCGACGCCAAATTCAGAATAAATCTTCAGACTATTAAGCATTCTAAACGCAACGCATCATCCTGTCCAGGACTGAAATAATTCCTGAGAATTCAGTGATTTGGCGTGGAGATTAGACGCCGCGGGCGCGGCGGAGGACGCCACGGAGGGCGTTGAGGCGATCCAGGAGCTCGGTGATCTTCCCCTCCTTCTCCGTCAGGAGCTGGAGGATCTTGTGATACTTCGCCTGCAAAAGGACCTCACCGGTTGTGTCGCGGACCGTGATGATGGCCCCGATCGGCGCGGCGCTGGACCCGTCGTTCGGGTCGTAGAGGGGGACCGCCTTCAGGAGCAGCCTGAGCTTCTCGTCCTTCCGGCTCGCCGGAGTCTCGTCCAGGCGGAGGGGATCGGCCGTCTTCATGAGGTGCAGGATCTGGCAGGACTTGTTGCAGGCGTTCAGCTTGATCAGATCGCAGAAGACCGGGCTCTTCTTGAACTGCTGG
>CAYZKI010000242.1:4608-5318 GCA_964478745.1 uncultured Bacteriovoracaceae bacterium | reverse complement strand
GAGGCAGTCCGCGCGCGCGAGGAGATGCTCGCCGTCGTGTCGCACGACATGAAGAACCCCCTCGGCGCCATCAAGCTGAACACGCAGCTCATCCAGAGGATGCTCTCGACCCCGAACCTTTCCGAGCGCGAAAGGCGGATCCAGCTGCAGATCAGCCGCATCCAGCGCTCCGTCGAGCGCATGAACCACCTGATCTGCGACGTCCTCGACCTGGCCAAGCTCGAGGCGGGGAAGCTGGTCGTGGAGAAGACTCCCAGCTCCGTGGACGACCTGATCGCGGAGGTGATGGAGCAGTTCGATCCCATCGCCCTGCAGAAGTCGATCGTCCTCGAGTCCGACCTGCCCGAGGAGTCGCTCGTCGTCGAGTTCGACCGGGAGCGCCTGTTCCAGGTGCTCTCCAACCTCGTCGGAAACGCGGTCAAGTTCTCGGCCAAGCGCACTTCGGTCGTCCTGAGCGCGAGAAACGAGCCCGGCCGCGTGGTGGTCTCGGTCAGGGACACGGGACCCGGAATCCCGGAGGCCGACCGCAGGCAGATCTTCGAGCGCTACTGGCAGGCCGATCACGCCTCCCGCTACGGGACGGGACTCGGCCTTTCGATCGCCAAGGGTATCATCGAGGCTCATGGCGGCGAGATCTGGGTCGAGAGCGTCGTCGGCCAGGGAAGCTGCTTCTCGTTCTCGATCCCGAAAACCACCGCCGATCTCTCGAG
>CAYZKI010000242.1:0-4598 GCA_964478745.1 uncultured Bacteriovoracaceae bacterium | reverse complement strand
TGCCCCGCGCGGCCGAAGCGTGCTGCTCATCGATGACGACGAGGACCTGAACCAGCTCTTCTCGAAGGCGCTCTCCGACCAGGGTTTCCGCGTGAGAAGCGCGATGAACGCCGAGGACGGGTTGAAGCTGCTGAGGACCGCGGGGCACCATTCCCTGATCGTGGTCGACTCGCGGCTTCCCGAGATGACGGGAGCGGAATTCATCCGGAAGAAGCGCGGCCTGGACGGCCCGGTCGCGCAGGTTCCCGTGCTCCTCACCTCCGCCGACCGCGACCTTCCGATGCTCGCGCGAGAGCTCGGCCTGAGCCGCTATTTCCAGAAGCCCGGCAACCTCACGGATTTCCTCCGGATCGTGGAAGAAAGCATCTGCGGCGCCGCATGATCGACGCGACGCTGCTGCGGAACTACGTCACCAACCGCCGGAAAGACGTCGGCGCCTGCGAAGCGGCGCTGCTCGCGGCGGACTGGGCCCTCGTCGAGGGCGTGGGACACCGCATCGCCGGCAGCAGCGCCACGTTCGGCTTCCCCGAGCTCTCGAGCGTCGGCGAGACGCTCGAGGCCGCGGCGCGCGCGGGCGACGAGACCCGCCTCCGGGAGGCGCTCTCGGCCCTCAGGAAGTGGGTCGACGAGAACGCCGGTCAGCAGGCCGATCCGTTCATCGCCTGAATCTCCGCCACGCGGCGATACAGGGTCTTGCGGTCGATCTTGAGGATACGTGCCGCCTGCTCCTTCACGCCCCGCGCGCTCTTGAGCACGTGCTGGATGTAGCGCAGGTCGAACTCCTCGAGCGAAGGCAGGTTCTCCGTCGGCACGCTCGTGAGCTGCCCGAAGAGCTCCTCGGTCGAGCTCGCGGCCGCGGGGCGAGGCGACGAGGGCGTCAGCTCCGGCCGCGGCAGGTCCTCGGGCAGGATCTCGGGGCCGTTCGCGAGGACGACCGCGCGCTCGATCGCGTTCTCGAGCTCGCGCACGTTCCCGCGCCAGGGCAGGCGCAGCATGAGATCGAGCGCCGCCGTCGAGATCGACTGAGCGCGGGTCTCGTTCTCCGCGCTGAACCTCTTGAAGAAGTGCTGGGCGAGCGGAATGATGTCCTCCGGACGCTCCCTGAGCGGCGGAATCTCGATCGGGATCACGTTCAGGCGGAAGAACAGGTCCTCGCGGAAGCGCTTTTCCTGGACCTCGGTCCTGAGGCTCTTGTGGGTCGCGCACAGGATGCGGACGTCGATCGGGCGGTACTGGTTCTCGCCGATCCGCTTCACCTTGCGCTCCTGGAGGACGCGCAGGAGCTTGGCCTGGAGCGGAAGGTTGAGATCGCCGATCTCGTCGAGGAAGAGAACTCCCCCCTCGGCCTCCTCGAACAAGCCCACCTTCTTCTCCGAAGCGCCGGTGAAAGAGCCCTTGGCGTGCCCGAAGAGCTCGGACTCGAGAAGGGTTTCAGGAATAGCCGAGCAGTTGATGGCGACGAACGGCCCCTTGCGCCGGCTGCCGTGCTGGTGGATCGCGCGCGCGATCACCTCCTTGCCGGTCCCGCTCTCGCCCGTGATCAGGACGTTCGCGTTGCTGTTGGCCACTCGCTTGGCGAGGTCGAAGACCGCCTGGATCCTCGTGCTCTTGCCGACAACTCCTTCGAACGACCAGGTCGAGCGGACCGCCGACCGGAGCTGGGCGTTGTCGATCTGGAGCCTGCGCATCTTCAGCGCGCGCTCCATGACGACGTTGAGCTGCGGGAAGTGAAGAGGCTTGACGATGAAGTCGAACGCGCCTGATTCGACGGCCGAGACCGCGTTCTCCACGCTGCCGTGAGTGGTCATGAGAATGATCGGCAGCTCGGGATGGACCTTCTTCATCCGCTCGATGAAGGCGATCCCGTCCATGTTCGGCATCTTGAGATCGGTGAGCACCAGATCATACGGCAGCTCCCGCGCGGACAGGGTCTCCAGCTCCCGAAGGGGAACTGTCGGGTCTTCGTAACACGTCAGGGCGTAGCCCCGGGGCGTGTAGTAGTTCGAGAGCAAGTCCCGGAGATCGCTATCGTCTTCCAGGACCAGGATGCGCGCTTGAGCGGATTTCATGAGCTTTGCCTCTTAGCATAACGTTGCAGAATGGTGTCCAAAATTTCCCCACTCTTGAACTCCCGGGTGATCCTCCACGCGTGGAGCGGGGGCTTTCACCTTTGGAGGCCGCGATTGAGCAAGCGTTATGCCGCGCTGAAAAACCGCTGGTACATGCCTTGCTCATTCAGCCTTTCTGAAAAAGGAGAAATCAAATGCTACGTGGAGCACTCGCATTTTTCATTCTGGGTCTGGTCGCGCTCTTCCTGGGCGCAAACGAGATCGCGGGCCTTTCGCTCGAGATCGGCAAGATCCTTCTCTTCGTGTTCCTGGCGCTGGCGATCGTTACGTTGATCATCAGCCTGGTCACGGGCCGTTCGACCCGCGTGCTCGCGTGGATTCTCGGCATCGCGCTGGCGGCGACGGGCGCTTCGGCTCCGCTTTCCTCGCACGCCGAGGAGACCGCCGGCGAGAAAGTCGAGTCGAGCGTCGATGAGGCCAAGAAGGATAGCAAGGCCAAGAAGAAAGCGCGCAAGGCGACGGGCCGGGAAAACGTCGGCGAAGACGTCAAGGACGGCGCGAAGAACGTCGGCGACGAGATCGGGGACGCGGCCGAGGACGCCAAGCGCAAGGTCGACTGACCCTGAAGGACATCAGCGCGAGCGGCTCGGTCAGGACGCTCCGCCTCGGGTTCGGGGGACCCGAGGCGGGGCTTTCTTGTATCTGCAGGAGGCGTAGATCACGTGGCGGTGCCCGCCCGCCTCGAAGTCGAGCTTGCGGGTGAGCCGCTCCTGGCGCTTCTCGATGGCCTCGTCGTGGAACTCGAAGATCGCGTGGCAATCCAGGCAGACGATATGGTCGTGATGATCGTCTCCCGAGAGCTCGTAGAGGACGTGGCCCTCGGTATCCGTCGGGCCTTCCTGAAGGACGCCGCTCGCGACCAGAATCGGAAGGTTCCGGTACACCGTCGCCTTGCCCACCTCCGGATGCCGCCGGCCCAGCTCCGCCAGCAGATCGAGGGCGGTGAAGTGGCGCGGCTGGGCGAGGATCGTTTCCAGGATCTTCTCGCGGGCTTCGGAACGGTTCAGGCCCTGCGTCTCGCAGTAGCTTTCGAGCGCTGAGCGCGTCTTGTCCGAGAAATCCCCGCTCTTTTGAGCCTTTTCAGGCTCCAGAATCAGAGGTCTTCCGCAAGGAAGATGCGTTTGGGGGTTCGCGCGGCCAGGCATGGTCCGCCGGAAGCTAGCACAAACTTGAGTCTGAGTCTCAATTTTGCCGGTGCTGCACGCGACTGCATCGCTTCGATGCAAAATGTATTTGCCACCAGAAACCAGCTCGAATACGTTGCGATGCGTTATGACTAGTTCGGCTCTGACTTCGGGCTCGACCTCGCCCGCCCAAACCGCTTCGAACAAGAGCGAAACGCCGGATCTCCCCTCGCCGACGCAGTTCCTTCGCGACGAGCTCGCCCGGCGGATCGAAAGGAACCCGCGCTATTCCATGCGGGCCTTCGCCAACGCTCTCGGGCTGAACATCGGCTCCCTTTCCTCCCTCTTGAGCGGCAAACGCCCTCTCACCATGAAGACAGCTCTCCGCCTTTGCGACGCCTTGGGGATGGGGCCGGGCGAGAGGCTTCGCGTCCTGGATGCCGTGGCTGAGGCACAAGCGCGCGAGAAGCGGATGCAGATCGCGCGGCTCAGCGACACGGCATCCAAGATCCGTTACGAGATCGACGAGGAGACCTTCCGGGTCATCGGCGACTGGTATCACTACGCGATCCTGCAGCTCGTCCGCACGCGGCCCTATCGCGAATCGGGCTTCGCCTCGGAGTCGCGCTGGATCGCCTCGCAGCTCGGGATCTCGGAGACCGAAGCGGCGCTGGCGGTGCGGCGGCTCGAGTCGGCCGGCCTGCTCCGGCGGAACGGCGACGGCCGCCTCGAGCGCACGCGCGAGCAGGTCACCACGGCCGATAGGAGCGTCACGTCGGCCGCGCTCAAGCGCCTGCAGCGGCAGGTTCGCGAGAAGGCGATCCACTCCCTCGAGAACGACCCGATCGAAGCGCGCAGCATGACCTCGATGACGATCGCCGTCGACCCTTCCCGCCTGAGGCAGGCGCGCATCATGATCGACGAGTTCCAAGAGAAGCTGGGGCGCTTCCTCGAAGGTTCGACCCAGGATTCCGTCTACCAGATTTCCATCAGCCTTTTTCCGCTTCAGACCAAGGAGAATCCCGCGTGACCAAGAACACGAGAAACCGCTTCACGATCCTTGCCGGACTGCTGGCGCTCGTCGCCGCCATCGCGGCACCCACGGCCTCGCTCGCCAGGCGCGAAGGCGGCGACAGCGCGCACGGCGGCAACCATCTGAGGACCCGCTTCGTGCTCGCGCGCGAGATCGGCCTCCAGATCCTGGGAAGCAGGGCCTGCGAGGACTCCTTCGGAAGGGCCGCCTGCGCGAAGATGCACGGCAAGCTCGACCAGAGCCCGCTGGCCTGGCACTCGAGCGGCAGGCAGGGCCCGCTGAAGGCGCTGCTCAACGGGCAGTGGGTCGTGG
>CAYZKI010000241.1:2818-5331 GCA_964478745.1 uncultured Bacteriovoracaceae bacterium | reverse complement strand
GCTTGAAGGAGTAGACGATCGGGAGGAAAGGCTTCGCCAGAGGGTGCGCTTTCGCTCCTCCCGCCGGAAAGGCGAGGAGCGCCGCCGCGAGCAGCACGAGGTTCAGCTGGCCAGCGAAGAAATGGGCGAGCCACAGCCACCAGAACGCGACGAAGGTCCAGAACAGCGCGGACGAGGAGACGCCGGCGCGCTTCAGCCATCGGAGCGTGACGGCGACGCACGCGAGCTCGACGGCGGCCCAGAGCAGGCGCGAGACGCCCATGCCGAGAAATCCGAAGGGCGCGAAGAACGGGAGGATCCACGGAGGCTGCTTCAGGACGAAGCCGCGGTCCTCGGGCCTTACCTCGTAGGGCGGCGCGGCCGAGTTGATCCAGATCTGGGCCGTGCGCCAGTAGACGTTGAAATCCATGCTGTCGATCCACGCGGCGTGGAGGAAGCGGTAGAGCGCGTAGACGCAGAACAAGCCGAACGCGGCTCGGATGACGAAAGGTCGGCGAAGGGCAGGGGGAATCACGATTGATTCAGGGCTACCCTAGATTCCGCTCATATGCAAAAATCTGGCATGGATCCGGGGAGCAACTGGCCGCGATTTCTCAACCGATGTCTGATCGCGAGTCTCGCTTTCCATGTGCTCGCCGCGATCTTCAGCTACGGCTTCCAGAACTCCGACGAGCATTTCCAGATCCTCGAGTTCCTCTACCAGCGGCTGGGTCTGGCGCCGGGCCCCCTCGACCCGAACCAGCTTCCGGTCGAGTTTCACCGGCAGCTCCGCCACTGGCTCCAGCCGGTCCTTTATGCGGGCCCGATCCTGGCGCTCCGGGGCGTGGGCGTCGAGAGCCCTTTCGCGTGGGCGCTGAGCGCCCGGCTCCTGAGCGCTCTGCTGGGCTGGGGCTCGATCGTGGCGATCTCGCGGCGGCTCGGGGACTGGTTCCCCGAGGTAGAGCGGAGGAAGCAGGCGCTGCTCTGCCTTTGCTTCGCCTGGTTCATGGCGGCCCTTCACGCGCGGCACTCGTCGGAGAGCCTGAGCGCGACCCTGATCCTCACCGCCGCCGCGCTCGCGATCCCGGCCGCGAAGGAAGCCCGCGCGTCGGCCGCGTTTCTCTGCGGCCTCCTGACCGGTCTCTCCTTCACCGCGCGATACGGCCTGGCGTTCATGGTCCTGGGCATGGCCGGGTGGCTGCTGGTGAACGCGCCGAAAGGCGCGGCGCGCGCCCGCGTGTTCGCGCTGTTCATCGCCGGCGGGGCCGCGAGCCTCGCCGTGACGCTCCTTCTCGATCGCTGGGGCTACGGCGAATGGACCTATCCGGCCTGGCACTACTTCGCGTTCCACGCCTTCGAGGGAAACGCCGTCGCCGCGGGCGTCTCGCCCTGGTGGGATTACTTCCGGAGAGTCTGGACCGAGTCCTGGCCCGTGCTCTCGTTCAGCCTGCTCGCGGCGAGCATGCTTTCCTGGCTGTGGTTCCCCCGGCACCTTCTCACCTGGCTCACGCTCCCGTTCTTCGTCGGGCACGTGCTCCTCGGCCACAAGGAGACGCGCTTTCTCTATCCGCTCGCGCCGCTCGCCGCGATCCAGTGCGCGCTCACCCTGCCTCGGCTGAAGGCCGCGCTTCCGTCCGCGGTCGCGGGCTTTCTCGTGCGCTCGATCGTCGCGCTGAACCTGATCTGCCTTCCTCTGATCACCCTGACGCCTGCCTGGATGCCGATCCGGTTCTTCCGCGAGGTTCACGCCCGCGCGCGCTCGGGCGAGATCGAGCGCCTGTGGGTCGCCGATCGCGATCCCTATGACGTTCTCGGGATCCGCATGAATTTCTACCGCCCTTACGCGCTGCGGGTGGTGCGGCTCTCCCTCGAGGCGGAAGAGCGGCCGCGAGCCGCGGACGCCCCGATCTGGTTCGCGCATCCCAGGCCTCTCTCCGAGGAGAGCGCGTCGGCTTCCGGCTGCGAGCTCGTCGCGCGGACGATCCCCGCGTTCCTTCCGCGCATGGGCGCAAACGACTGGACGCTCTACCGCTGCCTCAGGCTACCCAGTAGCCTCGAGTGAACCGGTAGACGAACCAGGCCTGGGCCGCGAACGCGAAGGCGAGCGCGGCGCGCGCCAGGAGCTTTCTCGTTCCGGCTAGCCTCAGGCCGGAGGGATGCTGCGAGGCGAGGACGGCGATCAGGATGAAGACGGGCGGGAGGCTGATCCGGATCATGCTGTCGAAGTTCGCGTTGCCCTTGCCCGTGATCGCGACGAAGAAGATCACGAAGGCGGAGAAGTAGAGGGACAGCCGGGACCCGATCTCGCGCCAGCCGCGCGCCTTCTCGTTCCTGATGGCCCAGAGGAAGAGGAAAGCCACGAGCGGGTTCGCCGCGCGGTTCAGGGACTCGACCGTGTGCTCGAAGAAGAACCTGGGGACGTAGTTCCACGGCTTGATGATCGCGAACCAGTCGCGGTAGTTGCCCCAGCCCACCTCGTTCAGGCGCATGTACGCGTCCCACGCGCCGAACCTCCGCTCGCAGTAGAGGACGAA
>CAYZKI010000241.1:1779-2808 GCA_964478745.1 uncultured Bacteriovoracaceae bacterium | reverse complement strand
CAGTAGAGGAAGAACGCGACGGTCCCGAGCGAGGAGACCAGGGCGAGGCCCGCGGGGGCGCCGAGAAGCCGCGCGCCGAGCTTCCCGCGCCAGCCGCTCGGGAGGCCCGCCGCCTGGACGACGGGCGCGGCCACCACCCCCGCGCCGACGATTCGCGTGGCGGTGACTCCGAAGCCGTGGGCCGCGGCCAGTATGAAGTTCGCCGGCCGGCGGAGATCCCTGCCCGACCAGAAGAGGAATCCGAACAGGAGCACCAGGAAGAACGCTTCGGTATAGGCCGCGAGAAGATAGAAGCTCGCCGGATGGAGCCATGCGAGCGCCATGCACAGGAGCGCCGTGCGGCGATCGACGCCCATCCGATCGAGCAGAAGCTGGAAGTAGACCCAGAAGCCGAGCGCGGAGAGAAGCGACACCGCCAGGAGCGCCGAGGACGCCGGGATGCCGAGCAGGCTCCGGATCCAGCCCGCGAAAACCGGGTAGCCCGGAAAGAACATCAGATTCGCCCGATAATGGTGGATATCGTCGGCGGTGACCCGCTCGACGGGCACCGGGGAGCCGTCGATCTCCGGAACCTTGAACCCCTGCTCGGCGATGAGCGCGTAATGCTGGCCGTCCCACTGCATCAGCGTGAGGTAGCGCTCCCCGGGGCTCGAGCCGGGCGCGAGCGCGAGAACGAGCGCCAGGTGCGCGAGGACGGCGAGAGCGGCGCTGCCGAATGCCTGAGGGAAGCGGAGGCTCAAGGAATCAATCAGGAGCTGCGAAGCATCTTGCGGACTTCGTCCACGTGCTCCTGCTCCTGTCGGACCATGTCGCGAGCGAGCTCCTCCAGCGCGATGTCGTCGCCGGCGAGGGTGACGAGCTTCTTGTAAAGCGCGAGGCCCTCGAGCTCGAACTGGAGGCTTTCTTCCAGGATGGCGTGGACGCCATGGCTGTTGGTTTCCGTGACCTTGGCGCTCACCATCGGCGGGTGGCCGCCGAGCGAGGTGATCTTCTCGCCGATCAGGATGGCGTGTGCGGAGGCTTCGTTGG
>CAYZKI010000241.1:0-1769 GCA_964478745.1 uncultured Bacteriovoracaceae bacterium | reverse complement strand
TCGTTGGCCTGGTCACGGAACCACTTCTGGATCGGGATCCGGTTGTGACCCATGATCATGAACGAGTAGTGGAGGTAGCGGATGATGCCCGCCATCTCGGATTGCAGAATCTCTTCGAGGCATTGCATCGCCTCGCGACTTGCCTTGGGCGCGTCGTAGTTGTTGTGTTTGCTCGGGCTCTTGCCTTGGGCCGCTTTGTCTTTTGCCATACGCCAAAATTACGTCAGAAGACGGCGAAAGAAAAGACGGATAAACTGAAGGGAACGAGCATGAAGCGCGTTTCAATCGGGAGCAGGATCGCTCCTCGTCAAACGAAGTTCAGAGCGCGATGGGTGGCCCTTCTTCCGCTGGCGGCCAGCCTTGAAGCGGGCGCCATCCCGACCCCTCCGCACGCATCGGCGCCGGTGTTCCAGCCCAGCATGAACGTGCGGGTGAAGATGGGAGAGGCGCTCGAGCCGTTGTCGGTCCGCGGCATCGATCTTCACGTCGCCGACGGACTGACCGGGCACGAGCTCCGTCAGGACGCGCGTGCCGGCGAGTGGAGCGTATCGTGCCGCGACGGAAAAGTGACGCTCCGGGAGATGCGCGGCGGCAGGGTCGCGCGCGACGGCGGCAAGGTCATCAAGACCGAGGTGTCTTTCTCGACCCCGGCCGGGTTCCTGAGCCTGGACGGGAAGCCGCATCGCGACCTCCTCCGCATCCGCGCCGGCAAGGGCACTTCCTGCGTGGTCATCAACGAGCTCGATCTCGAGAAGTACCTCGACGGCCTCGTGAACGGCGAGTTCAACTCCCGCTGGAGCGAGGAGGCGATCGCCGCTCAGGTGATCGCGGCGCGAACCTACGCTCTCTATCAGATCCGCGAGGCCCGCCGCCGCGGCAAGCCCTACGACCTCGAGTCGACCATTCGCGACCAGGTCTATGGAGGCACGGGCGACGAAGACTACCTGGCGTCGCGCGCGGTGAGCCGCACGCGCGGAATGATCCTCACGGACCGGAAGAAGACCGACCCGATCAAGGCTTTCTACCACTCCACGTGCGGCGGACGGACCGAGCTTCCGGCGCAGGTCTGGGGCCGGGAAAACGCGAGCATCGGGACCCACAAGCGGGTCGAGTGCCCCTTCTGCATGAGCTCCCCGCGTTTCCGGTGGGACTTCGTCATGACCGAGTCGGAGATCAAGCGGGCCATCCTCGACGGCGTCGAGGAGCGAGGCGTTCCGGACGGATGGCCGTCCGACTGGAAGAACGTGGTGGCGCGCTGGCAGCTCGATCAGTTGAATCTCAGGACGCACGACGTCGATCGCGTCAGCGAGGTCGAGCTCGTGTTCTCGAACGGCGCGTTCTTCGCGCCCAAGAAGCAGGTGCTCAAGGCGTCGGGGCCGCGCTTCCGCGGCTGGGTCGGCGTGGAGCGCATCCGCAGCACCATCTTCGATCTCCAGAAGACCTCGGACCGCAGGTGGGTCGTTTCGGGACGTGGCTACGGGCACGGGGTCGGCCTCTGCCAGTGGGGCGCCAAGGTGATGGGCGAGCGCGGTTACAAGAGCCAGCGGATCCTTTCGCACTATTATCCCAGCGCCGTCGTCCGCAAGCTGTGGTAGACCGCGGGCCATCAGGCCCGCTCATGACCCTTCGCGAAGACTTGCTCGACACCTATGACTTCCAGCTGCCGGAGCCGCTGATCGCCCAGCGGCCGGTCGAGCCGCGCGACGAATCGCGCCTTCTCGTGCTCCATCGCTCCGAAGGGCGCTGGGAGCACCGGAGGTTCCGCGACC
>CAYZKI010000240.1:0-5361 GCA_964478745.1 uncultured Bacteriovoracaceae bacterium | reverse complement strand
AGCTGAATTTCCAGGGGTTTCTGGCTTCATATACCGTCGAAAACACGCAGATCCCGGTCTCGGTGGTCGGCCATCGGTTTGCCCAGGACGGAAAGGCCCTGAGTGACGTAGTTGACGTCTTGACTCGGGAGCACGTGGAGGTGACGATGGGGACGGCCTCGACCTCGGCCATCACCGTCGCCGTGGCCGAGCACAAGGCCGATGACGCGGTGGCCGCGCTCCATCGGAAATTCTTCGGAGAGAAAAAGGAATGAGCAGCAAAACGATCATCGTCGGAAACGGATGGGCAGCACTCGCGGCGCTGGGTCTCAAGCGCGCGGCCGCTCGTTCAGCTTCGGCGGCTTCGGAGCCCGGGGCGGGCGAGCTGGTCTGGGTGACCGGAACCGGTTCACGCCTTCTCGCGCCGCTCCCGACCCTGGACGCTTCCTCGGAAAGCCGCGCGACCGCGGTTTGGATGAAGCTCGCGGAATACGCGGGCATCGCCGAGACCCAGGCCCCGGTTTCGGGCTCCTATCTTCGCGAGTTCAGGAACAAGGCTTTCCGCGAGCCCGCCTGGACCAAGGCGCCCACTCCGTTCGAGCGCCAGGAAGTGCGCAACGAGCTTCTCTGGGGCCCCGAGCACAGTCTCGTGCCCGTGTTCGAAGCGCATCCCGGGCGCCCGATGGGCGACCTCGAGGAGCAGCTTCGCGCGCGCCTGATGGCTGATTGCGAGGAAGGGCTGATCCAGCGGATCGACGCCGTGCCGGTGACGGGCTTCCGCGTCGAGGGCGGCAAGGTCGCCGCGATCACGCTCGGCTCGGGCGAGGAGATCGCCGGTGATGAGATCCTGTTCGCGGATCGCTGGGCGAACCTCGCCGCGCTGGGCGGCCTTCCCAAGATGATCCCCTTCACCCGCAAGCGGAACCTCGCGGGCGCCCTTCAGGCCGTCTTCTCCCATCGCGTCCCGGTCGGAAGCGGGCTGTCCGAGGGTTTCCTCGGCACGCTCCATCGCGAGGCGGGCGAGGAGTTCGAGCGCCATCTGCTGGGCTACTTCTCGGCCGACGGCACGCGCAGCGCGTGGACCGTGTGCCTGACGTTCGAAGAGGGCGAGGACAATCACCAGATCGCCAAGAAGCTCCGCCGCATGAAGAGCGCGCTCGACAAGATGTTCGAGGGCTCGAGCTGGGTTCCCGCCGGCGACGGCGCGCGGAATTCCGGGACCTTCATGGACAACGTGAGCGACGAGCAGGTGCGTTTCGAGGAAAATTCGATCTTCAGCGACGGCGTGCCGATCGCCGAGCCGCAGAAGCTCGCCGGGCTCGAGGGCCTGACGTTCCTCACCGACGGCTACGGCCCGTCGGCCGCGTTCACCCAGGTCGGGGCCTGTTTCGGGATCGCCGGGCTTCAGGCCGTCCAGGCCGAGCCCGAGGCTAGCGCGGTTCCGGGCTCCGAAGTTCCCGCCCAGGGCTAGGATCGCCGCGCGTCTCGCGCGAGACGCGGACCGGCGGCCTCGCCCCGAGAGCGAAGACGTGGATGCCGGCTGGCGGGCGGGGCAGGCCGGCCAGCGCTCGCGCCGCCGATCGCAGCGTGTGTCCCGTCGTCATGAAATCGTCCACCAGGAGCACGCGCTTTCCCGCGAGCGCGGGAGCCTGCGCGCCCGCGCGAAGATCGAGGCGGTTCGAGTACCGTGAAGCCGCGTTCAGGGTGGCCTGCCTGGGTCGCGCGCGGCCGCCCGGGCCGGCGAGCTCGAGCGCATGAGCCGCCCGCCAGGCGCGGCGGCCCGTTTCGCGCGCGATCCATCCTGCGAGCTCGAGCGCCGGGCTGCCTCCCAGGCGCCAGGCGCGCGCGTACGACTGCGGGATCGGAACGACCGCGTCGGGTTCGATGCTCGCGATGCGATCGCGGAGCTCCGCGGAGAGCCGAAGGATCCGGCCGTTCATCGCCGGGCCGCGCCGGGTCTTCCACCGCTTCAGCACGTCGTATCCCCGCGCCACGAGCAGGTACTGCGCATTCCACGATTCGACCTCGGGAGCCCGCGCCCACGGCCTCAGGCAGGCGCTCGCGAAGCCGCAGGCGGGAGATCCGCAGGCAGCGCAAAGAGGCGGGCAGGGGACGAGCGCCGCGTCGCAGATGGAGCACAAGGGGAAGCACTCGCGCTCGACCGGCCCCCGGCAGACGGGGCAGTGGACGGCGGGAACGAAGCGGAGCCGCGGCATCGGAAGGCGCATGAGCGCCGCGGCCGAAGCGAGGCTCGTGCCAGGGGCACGGTCAGGTCGCCAGGACCTGGGCGAGGTCGAGCAGCGGGCTCGGGAGATCCTTCTTGTGGCCGATGACCTGCTTGAAAGGCACGAGAGTCACCGTGTCCTTGATCACCCCCACCATCGCGTTGGACTTGCCCGCGAGCAGGTAGGCCACGGCCGCCGCTCCCAGCGTCGAGGCCAGCACGCGGTCGTGCGCGGTCGGCGTGCCGCCGCGCTGGGTGTGGCCCAGGATGCAGACGCGCGAGCCGTAGCCGCGCTTCTTGAGGTCGGCGGCGAGCTTCTGGGAGAGGCCGGGCTTCGGGCCTTCGGCGACGACGATGATGCTGCTGGTTTTCCCGCGCTTCACGCCGCGCTCGATGGTCTTGCAGATCTCGGCGACGGTCTGGCGCCTTTCGGGGACGATGACGGTTTCGGCGCCGCCGCCCATGCCGGTCATCAGCGCGATGTAGCCGCAGGCGCGGCCCATGACCTCGACGAGGAAGATGCGGTCGTGCGAGCTCGCGGTGTCGCGGATCCGGTCAATGGCGTCGATAGCCGTATTGACGGCCGTGTCGAAGCCGATCGTGTCGTCGGTGCCCGCGATGTCGTTGTCGATGGTTCCCGGGATCCCGATCGTCGGGAAGCCGGTTTCGCGCTCCATCAGATGCGCGCCGGTGAATGACCCGTCGCCGCCGATGACCACCAGGCCGTCGATGCCCTTGCGCCTGAGGATGTTCGCGGCCTCCCGGCGGACCGCCTTGCGGTAGAAAGCCTCGCAGCGATCGGTCTTCAAAATCGTCCCGCCGCGCTGGATGATGTTCGCGACCGAGGAGAGATTGAGCGGATGGATCTCGCCGCCCAGCAGCCCGCTGTAGCCTTTGGTCACTCCATAGACCTCGCACCCGTTGGCGATGCCGTAACGGACGACGGCGCGGATCGCGGCGTTCATCCCGGGGGCGTCCCCGCCGCTGGTGAGCACGGCGAAAGAGCGGAGGCGCTTGTCTTTGGACTGTTCGTGCGGGAATTCGGGTATCGAGATCATGTCGGGGGAAGCAGGCTTTTTCCGGTTGCTTCGTTCGGAACAGGGAGTTTCATCAGATCACACAAGGTCGGCATCACGTCTTCGAGCGTGCCGTCCTGGAGGGCTTTTCTCGCCGAGCGCGGGGCGATCGCCGTGTTCGGAGCGACCCAGATCGCGGGAACGGGGTTCAGCGTGTGCTGCGTGTGGAGCTTGCCGTTGCAGTCCTGCATCTCCTCGGCGTTGCCGTGATCGGCGGTGATCAGCACGTGGTACCCGTTGCTTTGCGCGGCGCCGACCACCTGGGACAGGCAGCGGTCGAGCGCTTCCATCGCGCGGATGGCGGCTTCGTAGTTCCCGGTATGCCCGACCATGTCGGCGTTGGCGAAGTTCATCAGCACGAACGGATAGTTCTTCGTGCCGATGCGGCGTACCGCCTCCTCGGCGACGGCGAACGCGCTCATCTCGGGCTTGAGATCGTAGGTGGCCACTTCCTTCGGAGAGGGAATGAGGACGCGCTCCTCGCCTTCGAAGGGTTTCTCGCGGCCGCCGTTGAAGAAGAAAGTGACGTGCGCGTACTTCTCGGTCTCGGCGATCCTGAACTGCGGGATCTTCCGCTCCTCGAGCCACTCTCCGAAGATGTGATTGAGGTTCTGCGGGCCGTACGCGGCCGGGATCCTCAGCTTCTCGTCGTAAACGGTCATGCCGGCGTAGGCCGAGGGATTGAACCCGCGGCCGCGGTCGAACTCGGTGAACTCGCGGGCGGTGATCGCCTGCGAGATCTCCCGCGCGCGGTCCGCTCGGTAGTTGAAGAAGATCACGCTGTCGCCGTCGCGCATCGAAGCCGAGGCATCGAGTACGAGGGGATCGACGAACTCGTCGGTCTTGCCCGCGCGATGGGAGGCCTCGATGGCGTGGCGGATCCCTTCGCGGATCGCCGGGCCCTGGCCCGTCAGCGCGGCATAGGCCTTCTGGACGCGCTCCCAGCGCTTGTCGCGATCCATGGCATAATAGCGGCCGCAGACGCTCGCGATGCGCACCTTCGTGGTGGTCGAGGCGAAAGACGGGTGCGCCAAAAGTCTGTCGACGTACGAAGCCGAGGAATCCGGGGGCGTATCCCGACCGTCAAGAAACGGATGGACGCTCACTTCCGGGATGCCCATGGAGACGCAGAGGTCGAGAAGCGCGAAAAGATGCTCGATCGTGCTGTGAACGCCGCCGTCGGAAAGCAGGCCCATGAGATGGACCCTGCCCGTGGCGCGGGCGCCGGCCTCGATCGTCTGCCGCAGAACCGTGTTCTGGAAGAAGGTCTTGTCCTCGATCGACTTCGAGATCCGCGTCAGGTCCTGGTAGATGATCCGCCCCGCGCCCATGGTCATGTGGCCGACCTCGGAGTTGCCCATGACGCCGCCTGGCAAGCCCACGGCCTCGCCGTGCGTGATCAGCTGGGAGGAGGGATATTTCGCAAGCAAATCGCGATAGAAGGGCATCTTCGCGTTGTTGATCGCGTTGAAGGGCGAGTCTTTTCCGATTCCGAAGCCATCGAGGATGATGAGGATGGCACGGTCGGTGGCTGCCGTGCCTGTTGCAGGAGACGCATGAGTTGTCATCGGGAGTCTTTCCCCACCTCTCTCTCACAGGCGGGCTATTTCTTCCACCCGTAGTATCATTTTCGGCGTCGCCGGCCAGCCGATCCGCCCGCCCGATCATGTCGCCCTGCTTCTTGGTACGCGCCGCCGCCTCGTCAGAGAGCTGACTGCGGAAATCTGCTGCTAGCCGCTAGACATTCGAATCATGAATCGAGAAACTGTTTATGGGCCAGTCAAGGAAGAGTGGATCCGGCAAATTACTGCGAAGCGAAAGACAAGGATGTTTTCTCTCGACACTTCCTCGCAGCAGTTCCTGAAGCAGATCCACTCCAAACGCAGAAATAAACGGGGATCGTTATGAGTGGAATGCTGAGCTTCATTAACAACCATTTTGGGCACGTCGCACCGATTCTCGCGTGCGCCGCGTTCGGGGTCATCATCTCGCTCGATCGTGTCCGCGCGATCGTCCTGACCTACCCGCTGCATGGGACCGAGGCCTTCTTCGAGAAGATCCGCAGCCTGATCATGGCGGATC
>CAYZKI010000239.1:4132-5373 GCA_964478745.1 uncultured Bacteriovoracaceae bacterium | reverse complement strand
CTTCAATACTCGATACTTTGCTTACACTCGCTTCGGCCTGATGGTCGCTGCGCTCGCTGCTTCGCCTCTGGCTCTGGCGGACACGCTTCAAGTCGTGAAGACCTTTCCAGGCCAGCCCAAGATCGTCGTCAATCAGGGAACGGACAGCGGCATTCAGGTCGGAAACCAGCTGAACCTGGTTCTCAAGTCGGGCCGCAAGATCCCGACCCGCGTGGCGAAGGCCAACGGCGCGAAGTCTCTCCTGATGATCCCGAATCAGTATACGGACCGCATCCGCCCTAACACCGAGTTCGGCTATGAAGTCGGCTCGGGCGGCGGTGGCGACCGCAGGGTCGCCAGCATGACGTCGTCCTATTCCGGCGTCAGCACCAGCGGTTCCCGCAACGCGTTCAAGGGCGTGATCGGAATGGCGAACGCGGGCCTTGCTTCAAGCGTGACCGTTTTCGGCGCTGACTACGTCATTCCGGTGGCTCGCAACATCACGGTCGCTCCCGGCATCACCTACTGGTCTGCCTCGAGCGGCGTCGAAGACGGCGACTCCTGGAGCTTCATGACCATCGACGTGGCTGGCGGCTACCATGTGCCGGTCACCCCCAAGCTCGACGTGGAAGTCGGCGGCCGCCTCGGCCTCCGCCGCTCGAGCGCGGTCTTTCCGGAAACCACTACGCAGCCGGAGGAAGAGTTCTCGAGCATGGGCATGCTGCTCACTCCCTACGCGGGAGCGAACTACGCGTTCAACCGCAACGGAGCGGTCGGCGCCGAGATGCGGCTCCCGCTGGCTTCCAGCTCCGAGCTCGGCATGAACATGTTCTACCTGGTGGGTTTCATCAAGTGGCAGCTCTGATCGGCCTGAAGCAACCGATCTAGGCTGTGAACGGGGCGCTCCCATCGGCGCCCCGTTCTTTCTTTAAACGGGTTCCTTTTCGAGGTGTTTTCGTGAAGCTTCTGAACGCGCTCCTCATCATCGCCGCGACGATCGGATCTCCGGCGCTGGTGCGCGCGTCGGACGCCGCGAAGCTGCAGACCGGGACTCCTAACGAGGCGCCTCTGCCGAGAAGCCCTGGTGCCGGCGCGCAAGGCGCGGGCGGGGCCGCTGGAGCCGCGCAGGGCCGAGCGCCCGGCGCGCTGACCGGGCAGACCGGCACGGTGATCCAGAGGTCTCCCGCCGGCAATTCGAAGTGGGAAAGCCCCCAGGCCGAGATGAACTTCAAGGCGCCCTGGGCGAATTCCGACGTTTACCG
>CAYZKI010000239.1:0-4122 GCA_964478745.1 uncultured Bacteriovoracaceae bacterium | reverse complement strand
GCCTGCCTTTTCGAGAAGGGCAACGAGAACCTCGCGCTCCAGGGCGTGTACATCACCAACAAGATGGAGGCGGTCCACAATCTCGACCCGGCCAAGAGCGAGGCCGAGCTCAGGGAGCTTCTGGGCGCCTTCTGCGGCGGGTCCGAGGATCTCGGCGCGTGCAAGGAGCGCTACATGCGCACCCAGCTGCAGATGATGCGGCAGGTCCGCAAGGCGATCGCGATGAATTCCAACGCGGCGGCGTCATTCAAGAACGGCGGGAAGTTCGACAACCGGCAGGTGCCGATCTTCGCGATCCTCAAGGGCAACGAGCCGGAAAGGGCCAGGCGCGCTCAGGTGGCTGCGGCGCCGACGATCGCCGAGCTTCAGGCGCAGTACGAGCGAGACACGGCGAAGTTCCGTGAGATCACCAGCGAGGACTTCAACCGCTGGGTCGACGAGCGCCGGGCATACAAGCCGTCTCCCGAGGACTTCATCGTCACCGAGACGATTCCCCGCGATCCGGCCAATCCGCGCGCGGGCACGATCACTCGGGTGAAGTTCGATGCTTACGGGAGCCCTCTTTTTGACCGCGCGAAGTTCGACGCGGCGACGGCCGCGTTCGAGCGGCGCAGCGATGTCACCAAGCGCGACTACCTGGTGATCCAGGGGCAGCGCCGCCAGCCGATTCCGAAGGACAAGGCTTTCTCGGCCTTCACGGGACGGAACGCGCAGATCTACAACGAGTCCCGGCGCGAGTTCGTCGATGCCGTGAACAAGCAGATCCGCGAGTCGGGAGTGGCGACCTCCCGGGTTCCCGCTTCGCGCGGCGGCTCGGGCGGCGGGATGCAGGTGACCAATTCGGCGGCGAAGCCTGGGCCTCCTCCCAGGAACTCCGAGTTTCCGGGTTCCTCTTCGACCAACGTCTCAAGCGTCGTCCGCGGCCCGGCGACGGGGAACGAGCAGATACTCGAGACCCGGCCCAGCACCCAGAACACCGAAGACCTTCATATCAGCCTCGACCTGGATAATCCGGCAGCGGGCAGCTTCAGGCAGCAGCTCGACGGGTACTCCATGAAATACGAAGGCGGCGGAGGCATCCCCACGGGGAGCCAGGGCGCGGGCGGGAACTGAATCACATCTGGGAGATCCAGATGACGATCCGGGTCTTGCCTGAAGGAATGGGCCGCTTCGAGCGGTTCTTGTACCAGGTGAAGGTGGTTCCGGCGGGCGTGCTGGCGAGCTCGGGCGGCGCCTTGGGCGCGAGCTTCTGAAGCTTGGAGCGCAGGGCCGGGATCACGCCTTTCGGGACGATCAGGTCAAACTGGATTCCGCCCGGAGCCTCGATTCCGCCCAGGCCGGGCGTCTCCTGCGAGACGCGCAGGCTCGTGATCGCCTCGACGATCCTGGGGCGAAGCTCGGTGGGGCTGTCGGTCTTGAGCGTGAAGCGCCAGATCTCCGAGTTTCCGACGCGGATCTTCTCGCCTTCCTCGGTCTCGAACTGGACGACCTCTTTCGGATCCTCGACGATCGGCTCCTCTTCCGTTTCCTCTTCCTCGCCCTCGGTCTCGAAGTCGGCGCTCGAGGCGCCCGCGACTTTGCCGCGCGCGCTGACTGGAACGGTGGCTCCCGATGTCTCGTCGGTTCCGAGATCGCCTCTTCGGAAAAGCTCGGCGAACTCCGTCAGGCGTCTTTCCATGGCGCGGTCGTAGAGGTTCCTGACGCGCGGGGCGGCGACGATGGCGATCAGGATCACGGAGATGATGCCGGTGGCCTCCGCGGTGGTGCGCACGTACCAGGGCAGGCTTTCCCAACGGGAGCGGCCCACGGCCGTCATGTCGAGGCGGGGCAGCGTGGCCGCGAGCGGGGATTTGCGGATGGGAACGGGGAGCGTGGAGCGCGGCTGGTTGGCCACCGAGCTGAGCAGCAACCGGTAATGTTTGTGGCGCTCGCCGCAAAGCTTGCACTCGCGGACGTGCTCTTCCGCCTCGGCGCGCTCGTCGGGAGGAAGGGTGCCGTCCAGGATGTCGGAGGCCTTCGTCTGCCAGCGGAAGCAGGTCGAGGGCGAGACGGAGCCGTCGGCCGTGTCCCAGATCCACTCCTCGAGCGCGCGAATGGCCTGCTGCCGGCGGACCTTGAGCGAGCCCGCGGGAGCCGAGAGCGCGGCCTCGACTTCCTCGAGCGGGAGCCCGTGCTTGTCCTTGAGAAGCAGCAGGATCTGATCGTCGATCGACAGCCGGTGGAAGTAGTGGTCGAAATGGTGCAGCCGGGCTGATGCCGTGTTCTGGGAGTCGAGCTCGAGCTGCTCGGAGGCGGTCACCTTCCGCGCGTGGCGGTCGGCGAAGGAGCGAAGCCTCTCGCAGGCCACGTGCAGGACCCAGGCGCGCTCGTAGCGGTCGAAATGGAGGCGGGCCGGCCCCTTCTGGCCGCGGCGGATTTCCTGGATGATGGCGCGAAACGCGACTTGCGCGTTGACGGGGCTCCAGAGCACCGACTCGCAAAGGTCGAAGAGAAGATCGCCGTGGCTCTGCACGATGCGCTCGAGCGCGTTCCCGGAGGCTGACCCGGAGGTCGCGGAAGTCGGCGTCGTGCCTGTGGGAGCGGTCATTCAGTCACGGCTTTCACTTGAGCTCGCCGGACGGATCGCTGCTGTCGTCGTCGTCGGAATAGGGTGGGACGCCGGGGGGCCGGCGCTCGAGCTTCAGATAGATCTTCCAGCGCTCGTGCGCGCGCGTGACCCCGAGAGAGAGGCTCGCCGTCGGGAGCCAGTTCGGCTGCCGAGGCTTGCGGATCAGGTGCATGTGAGCCTGCTGCGGGGTTCGCCCTCCCTTGCGCTGATTGCAGGGTTTGCAGGCGGTGACGATGTTCTCCCAGGACTTCTTGCCGCCCTGGACGATCGGGATGACGTGATCGAGCGTCAGATGGTTCTTCGCGTACTTACCGCCGCAGTACTGGCACACGTGCTGGTCGCGAAGGAAGATGTTCACTCGCGAGAAGCGGACGATATGCTTTTTTCGCGCTATTGGAACGTAGGTCAGTAGCCTCAGTACGGCCGGAACCCGGATGGTGAGCCTGACGGTTCGAACTTCCTGCTCGGATTCCTCCACGACCTCGACTTTGCCTTGGAACAGCAGCTGGATGGCTCGCTGCCAGGAGACGATGTGGAGTGGCTCATAGGAGGCGTTCAATACGAGAGCATGCCCCATACGAACATTATAGGGGTTTTCGGCGAGTCGGAGCAACTCCACGGGCCTAAGCATCGGGATTTCCGAAGGATTGCGTCGAAAATTTGGCGATCAGGACAGAAACTCTTTGAAAATCAGGGGCTTCCTGTCCAATATAACCGCAGATGCTCTCTCAACGCTTTGCGCGAGTGGCCGCAGCGCTCATAGCGGCCCTTCTCATCATCTTCGGGGCCGCCTGGGCCACTGGGCGCCTTCCTGAGGGCTTTCTGGGGGGACGTGGATACGACCCCGAGGTCGACGGGCCTGCCCGCCCCGCACCGAACGTGACGCTGCTGGACCCCTCGCGGAAGAAACACGCGCTCGAGGAGTTCCGGGGCAATATCGTGCTCGTTCATTTCTGGGCGAGCTGGTGCCCGCCTTGCGTTCCCGAGCTTCCCGAGTTTCTCGCGGTGGGGAAGGCGTTCGAGGGAAAAAAGCTCAAGCTGCTGGCGATCTCGACGGACGAGAGGTGGGAAGACGCGGCGAAGATCATTCCGGGCGAGATTCCGTCCAACGCTTCGCTTCTCTGGGATCCGGAGTCGGAGGCGGCCGACCGCTTCGGGAG
Source organism: uncultured Bacteriovoracaceae bacterium (assembly GCA_964478745.1). Classification (GTDB taxonomy): domain Bacteria; phylum Bdellovibrionota; class UBA1018; order UBA1018; family UBA1018; genus CAYZKI01. The sequence goes on along the minus strand of CAYZKI010000239.1, from coordinate 354 downwards.
TTATGTCTTTCCCGAGACCTATGTCCTGGACGACGAGCTTCGCGTGGTGGCCAAGTGGGTCGGGCCCCAGGACTGGGGCGGACCTATGATGGCGCAGTTCCTCGAACGCGCGCTGACTCTGATGAAGGACTGAGGAAACGCTTGTCTCGACTCTTATCCCCGGACGAAGCGCGTCTCGAGCGAACGCACCGCCTCGTCGACGAACTCTTGGACCGGGAAGAGCTTCTCCTGCTCTTCGAGCATCGCCACCGACGAGCGGATCGTCGGATGGCGATCCGCGAAAAGCGTGCAGCAGTCGACTCCGGGGCGGATGGAGATCTCGAAGGTGCCGAGCTTGTGCGCGCGCTCGATGAT
>CAYZKI010000238.1:670-5383 GCA_964478745.1 uncultured Bacteriovoracaceae bacterium | reverse complement strand
GCCCAGCACACGCCAGCAAATCAGCCGAAACAACCATGTGATCTACGACGTTCTGTATGGCTTCGTCCCCATTACGGAATGGGAGCAGCAGATCATCAACTCGCCGTTTTTCCAGCGCCTTCGCTGGATCAAGCAGCTCGGGTTCGCGAACTACATCTTCCCCGGCGCGGAACATAACCGCTTCGCCCATGTCATCGGCGTCATGCACTCGATGGATCAGATGCTCCGGGCGCTCGGGCTTGCCGTCAGCGACCAGGAGCTCTTCGACCGCAAGTCGCGTGGCAAGGAAGCCATGCTCCACAAGAGCCTGCGCATCGCCGCTCTCCTCCATGACCTGGGCACCTTCCCTTTCAGCCACGCGATCGAGTTCGCCTACATGCGCCACGGCAACGACAAGCGCCGGCCGCGCGAGCGCAAGGATCTGAAGAACCTTCCGAACTCGCACGAGCACCTGGGATCCTTCATCATCAAGAACACGGACTACGAGGGCGGAATCACCCGGATCCTCGAGGAAGCCGGAATCGACGTCGGGTTCATCTCGAAGATCATCAAGGGCGACTCGCCGTATCTCGTCGCCAACCAGCTCATGCACTCGGACCTGGACGCGGATCGCATGGATTACCTCATGCGCGACTCGCACTACACCGGTCTGAAGTATGGGCAGTTCGACCGCGAATATATCCTGGCGAACCTGATCACCTACGACGCGGGAAACGGCCAGGTGGGTTTCGGCGTACGCGAGAACGCGCAGCACGCGGTCGAGGATTTCCTGATCGCCCGCTTCAGCTGGTACAGCCAGGTGATCAAGGCTCCGGGATCCGCGAAGTTCGACATCATGGCCTCGCACCTGGCGAAGGCGTTTCTCGAAAACGACCTGATCTACCAGTTCCAAGACCTGCTGCAGATGGTCGAAGAGGGCGACGAGCGGTTCTTCTGGTGGAGCGACCTCTACTTCATCAATCGCTGCCAGGAAGTCCGCTTCGCGAAAATGCTCGAGGACCCGCGCATCGCCCAGTGGAACGAGATGATCCTCTATCGCATCCCGCCGCGCACGGTCCGGCATCCGCTCTTCGCGCCACGAATCATCCGCTCGGATCAGGCCGAGAAGCAGAGGCTCGTCTCGCAGATCCACGAGCTCGTCGCGCAGATGAAGAAGGCGATCTCGAAGCACGGCACGGGCAAGGAATGGATCCTCGCGGACATTCCCGAGAAGAACGTCGTCTTCGCCAAGGATGTCTCCGGCGGCGGGAAAAAACGCTCGCGTGATTTCGTGTATACCGAGCGCGACCCGGTGCGTGTGATCTCGGCGGAGGGAAAACCCTCCTTCCTCGTGGAGCGCGAGAACACGCTGATGAAGCAGCTGGGCGGATTCAGCAATTTCATGCCGAGCGTGTACGCGAACGAGCCTGCCATCGCCCTGCTGAAAGCCCGGAAGCTGATTCCCTGAACGGCCCCCGCCACGAGCCCTGCCACGATCGATGATGCGCTGGCATCGCTCCTGCTGCGGGCGCCCGCATGAGAATAGCCGCTCCCCTGCACTCGGAGCTCAGGCCCGCGCTTCAGTGGGTCGAGGTCGCGAGTTTCTTCCAGATCCCCGGTTTCCAGATCATCGGACTGCCTGCGCCTGAGATCGCAGAGGCGCGCGAGCGGGTGCGCGCGGCGATCGACGCCGCGGGACTCGAGTTCCCGCGACGGCGCGTGGTCGTGAACCTCGCGCCCGCCGGCATCCGGAAGCGCGGCACTGGAGCTGACCTCGCCGTCGCCCTCGCGATCCTGGCCGACGCGAACGGCGACCGGATCGCGTGCCGCGAATCGCGCTGGGTGGCCTGGGGCGAGCTTGGCCTGGGCGGTGAGCTCAAAGCGTCGGGACAACTCACGCGCGGACTGTCGGCGGCATGGGAATCGGCTGACGTGTTCCTGCTGCCTCGCGCGGAGCTCGAGGCCGCTCTCGAGATCCACGAATGGCTTCAGGGGACCCGGAAGAATGCCGGACCACGGGTGCTCGCGGCAGCGACGCTCCGGGAAGCCTGGGAGCTGCTCGCGGCCTGGGAAGGTTCCGAAGGAAGCGGAGCGCCCGAACGCAGCCTCCCGGCGCGTGATCTCCCTCCTGGGTCCAGCCCGATCCGAGCAGGCTCCCGCGAGCTGCTACCTCTGCGGGGATCTCTCGAGCGAACGGTAGCCGTCGCAGCGAGCGGACGGCACCACGTCCTTCTGTTGGGCCCGCGAGGAGTCGGCAAGTCCCATGCGGCCGAATGGCTGCTGGCGCTTCAGGCCGAGGCCGCCGCCGATACGCTCCTCGAGCGGGCGTGGATGGAGGAGCTCACGACCGGAGCGACGGCGTCCCCCGCGCGCTCCGCGGCTCCCGTACGGCGGGTGAGCTCGCAGGCCAGGCCCGCTTCGCTGACGGGAGGCTTCGCCGCTCCGTCCGATTCGATCCGACCCGGCGAGTTCTCGCTCGCGCACGGCGGGATACTCGTGGCCGACGAGTTCCCCGAGTGGCATCGCGACTCACGCGAGCTCCTTCGCGAGCCCCTGGAACGCGGGCTCGTGACGTTGAGCCGCGCCCGGGGCGTCGCCGAGCTTCCGGCGCGCTTCCAGCTCGTGGCCACCGGAAACCTATGCCCGTGCGGAGGCTGGCCCTCACAGCTCTCGCTCTCGGGACCTGACGAGCCATTCACGGAGACGAACCCCTGTCGCTGTGCTTTGGCTCGTCAGGAAGCCTATCTCGAAAGGCTGAGCGGCCCAGTCCTGGACCGAACCGACATGGTTTCGCTGGTCAGCGTCGCCGCTTCCGAGGCGACGTCCTCCGACAGGCTCGAAGCGCTGCGCGCGCGGGTCGAGGAAGCGAGAGGGCGCGCTCTGCGGTCATGGGGAAAGCTCGCGGGAAACCTCGAGGCCTGGGAGCTCGAGGCGCTCCTCCGCGGGAACGAGAGCTGGGCGAAGAGCCTTCGCCGGGTGCGGGTGAACGGTCTCCGATCGCGGCACAAGACGCTGCGGGTCGCCCTCACGCTCGCGGCATGGGAGGCACGCGAAGCTCCGACGCACGCCCATTTCCTCGAAGCGTCGCTGTTCCGCCCGGAGCGGCTGGGGCTTTTCGGTTGATCAGGCTGACAGCGGCGCCGGGCGGTGCCTCAAGACGAGCGCCGGGCCTTGAGTGCCCGCAGCATCTCTTCCTTGGCCAGGTTGATGGCCTCGGCGATCTTCTGCGCGTCTTTCCATTCGCGCGAGCCCGGCTGACCGACGAGGTCAGGATGATAGCGCTTCATCAGATCGCGATACGCTTTCTGCACGGACTTCTCGTCCGCCGCGGGACTCACTCCGAGGATCTCGTGCGCGGGGCCGTCGATCCGGATGCCCGTGAGCTGAAAGACCTTCGCCTTCTCCGGCTTGGCCTCCGGGCGGGGCCGTTCATCCGGAAGCGACTGGTACTTGAAGGGATCGGGTGTCCTGGAATCGTCGCTGCGGTCGTTGAACTGCGACGGCGGATCGCGGAATCCTCCGCGGATGAAGAAGACGCTCAGGAAAAAGAGGGCGCCGATCACGATCTGCGAAGCGTAGAAGTATTCCTTGATGTCCTCGGAAGTCGGCATCCTCTTTCCATTGTGCCGGAAAACCGATCGCTTCGCACAGGCTGCTCCTAAGTAACCGGCATGCTTCGCCTATTCGTCAGCGTTCTGACTGTCCTTGCCGGCCTGGCCGGCCCGACCCCCGGGGCGGAAGCTTCGGGGCGCGCGGGCCTCATCCGGGCGCAAGCCGAGCTCCGGCCCTGGAGCGTGAAGCGGCAAGGGCGCCTCTCCTGCTGGGTCGAGCTTGAGGCCGAGCTTCCCGCTCCCGTCGGGCGCGCTTCCGTCTGCCTCGACCGTGAATCGTGGCGCTCGTGGCTGGCCGCTCCCGCCTCGAGCGTCGCCCTAAGCGGACGGTGGCGGACATCCGCGAGCCTTGCTGACCTGGGTGAAGAGAAGAAGAGGAAGGTCCGGTTCCACGCGAGGATCCTCGGGGGCGGGCCCCTTCGAGGAGCCTCGGGCCGGGCATGGGTCGCGATCGAACGGGAACGGGAAAAGCTGAATACCCTGCTTGAGCCGCGAGACCGCTTCGGCATCGTCCGGAGGCTCATGCTCAACCAGCGGCAAAGCGACGAGTCGGGCCCGCTTCTCCAGCGCGTAGGCTTCGTTCATCTCCTCACGGTCACCGGGATCCATCTGTATGCGCTGGCCGGGTTCTGGAACGAAGTGCTCTCGAGGATCGGCGCCCGGGCCTCGCGCGCGCTCCGGATCTCGCCCCGCCCGGTCCTCGCGGTTCGACGCCTCCTCGTGGCCGCGTGCTGGCTCTACGCCTGGCTCCTTTGCGGGTGCAGGCCGGGAATGCTCAGGCCGCTGGCGGTAATCGCGGTGCGCGGACTGGCCGAGAGGCTCGGGTGGCGCTGGCGGACCGGAGCTCCTCTCCTGATCGCGCTCGTGCTCGATCTGTCCGTGGCCGCAGTTCACGCCCTCAGGCTCGAGCCGGAACCGTGGGCCCCGGGACGGATCATCTACGCTCTCGCGGTCGGAGGCGGGATCTGGGCGGTTTCGAGCGCGGGACGGAACGCCTCGCATATCGCGCTTTCGATCGGCTCATGGATCTTCGCCGCTCACTTCGAAGCATGGAGCGAAGGCTGGGTCGCGCCGCTCACCCCGGTTATCAACCTGCTCACCCTTCCCGTGTACTGCATCGTCC
>CAYZKI010000238.1:0-660 GCA_964478745.1 uncultured Bacteriovoracaceae bacterium | reverse complement strand
GTCCTTTACCCGGGCGCGCTGCTCACGTCATTTGCCTCCAGGCTCACGGGCGCCGAGCTCGGCCTCTCCTGGCTCGAGATCATCGAGCTGCTGACCGAGTGGGGAGTTTCCTGGGTTCTCGCCCTCCCCTGCCTCTTCGCCGTCGCGCCCTGGGCGACCTGGGTGGGACTGCTCGCGGCGATCGCCAAGCTCACGTTCCGGATCCGCGCGCCCGCGTTCTGCGCGCTTCTCCTGCTGGCGAGGCTCGCGGTGGAGATGGCGCCGCCCCTCGCGGGGGGCGATCAGGCCGACGCTCGGAAGTTCCGGGTCGAGCAATGGGATGTCGGACAGGGAGACGCCGCGTGGATCGGGGCTTCGAGCGGCGGCTCGGGACTGATCGATGCCGGCAGCGAGAACGCCCTCACCGACACCCACTGGGTTTCGCGCCTGAGCCGGCGTCGCTGGCGCGACCCCTCGCGGATCGACTGGGTGGCGCTCACTCACCTGGATGAGGATCACCGCGGCGGGCTCGAAAGGCTTTCGCGGATCGCCAGGATCCGCTGCGTAGCCGTCGCGGATGGGGCGCTGAAAACTGCACGTCGGTTGTCGTCGGCAGCGCCGGATGTGGACAAGGGGCTGGGGCTGCTCGCGGCATCGACCTCGGGATGCCTTCCTCCGGGG
>CAYZKI010000237.1:3763-5407 GCA_964478745.1 uncultured Bacteriovoracaceae bacterium | reverse complement strand
CCTCGGGCAGCAACGAGCCGCTGCCCTGGAACCTCACGCCGACCGGGTAAGGCACCCCCCAGAACGCGGGCTCGGGCCCCTGGTCGCTCGCGAACCCGATCAGCGTCTCGATCCTGCCGGTCTTGCGGTCCTGCCAGAGCAGCTCGTGCTCGACTTGGGCGACCACGAAATCCTGAGCGATCCCCACTTGGTCCGACCAGCCTTCCTTGAAGGTCGCGAGCCGGGTCTCCGTGCCGTTCTTGATCGAAAGAAGTTCCTTGTCCTCGAACACGACGATCTCGCCTGTGTCGGGATCGAATGCCGAGCGGTAACCGTCCAGGCGGATCGGAAGCCTGTACTGTTCCCGGCCCGCCCCGTCGACGAGCAAGAGCTCGTGCGAGACGTCCGGAAGAGAGGTCGCGCATTTGAAGTAGGTTTCACCGTTCGCCGTGAAACCCTCCAGGTCGCAGCCCGGCGTGGAAAGCGTGACGCGCACTCCGGCGATCGCACTCGGCGCACAAAGAATGAGGGCAAAGGCCCCGATCCACTGACTCATCATCATCTTCTCCCCCCGAATGGATGATCCCTTCAGGGCTATCCGACGCGGAACGGGAACACAAGGGTGGCGCGTCCCTTGAAGCGTGTCGGCCGATGCGGCTGCCGCCGAAAACGACGCGTCCGGCACTCTTTTGCACCGCGCTCATGGCGCTCCTCGGCGCGGGCTTGTTCGCGGGGGTCGGATTGACGCCTCGTATCGACGAGAACTTCTTCTTCTCCACCGACGATCCTCAGCTTCAAGGAACCCGAGAAATCGATGAAACGTTCGACATGCCGCCGCAAATCATTCTGGCGGCCGAGGGCGACATCTACTCGCGGAGCTACCTGACTCAAGCCGCGCTCCTGACCGAGGACCTCCAGGCGCTGCCGGGAGTCCGGCGCGTCTACAGCCTGGGATCCGGCCCGGGAAGCGTGGAAGGCGCGCTGAAGAGCCCGCTCTGGTCGAGACTCGTCATCGCGCGCACCGACCTTCACGAGGGAAGCCAGGTCCGCGGATCGAACTTCATCCTCATCCTCGAGAAGAAAGAGGACCACGATCGCGGTGCTTGTCGCGTTCTCCGCGATGATGTTCCTGATCTTCCGCTCCGGCTGGATCCTGCTCGGCGCGATGGTCAGCGCCTGCATGGCCGCGTTCCTGGACTTCCTCTTCCTCCATCTCGCGCGCCTGGACCCCGGGCCGCTGAGCGCGAATCTCTGGAGCATCACCTTCGTGCTGACGCTCTCGCACGTCGTGTTCATCTCGGGGAACTGGGAGAGCTTCGGGCGCGCGAATCCGGGCCTGCGGGGCGCCGAGCTGGCGAAGGATGCGCTGAGAGCCACGGGAACGGCTTCGTTCTGGTCCATGACGACGAACTCGCTCGGCTTCCTGACCTTGCTCGGAGCCGCGGCGAAGCCTATCCGGCAGTTCGGCGTCGCCGGCCTCGTGGGATCCGTCATGGCCATGCTCGTGGCCTACACGGTGTTCCCCGTCTTCCTGAGGCTGGCGACGCCCGCGGCCCGGAACCGCACGGGTTTCGTGAGCGGGCTCGGCCGACGTATCGCGCGCGGGCGCGCCTGGTTCGCGGCGGGCGTCGTCTTGCTGGCCGTCGCGTCCGCGCTCTGGGGCAT
>CAYZKI010000237.1:0-3753 GCA_964478745.1 uncultured Bacteriovoracaceae bacterium | reverse complement strand
ATCTACTCCTACTTCGCCGAGGGATCGCGCCTTCGGGACGATCTCGTGCGTATCGACGCGCTCGGAGGAGCCAGCCCGTTCTACCTGGTGGTCCGCGATCGACAGGGCCGGGACTTCCTCTCGAACGAATCTTACTTGCGGCTCTGGAACCTGCAGCTCGCGCTCGAGGATGATCCGAGGGTCGGAGAGGTGGTGTCGCTCGCGACGCTTCTCGGACAGGTGGTCGAATCGCCCGTATCACCCTACCTTTCCTGGAAGTCGATCTTCGAGGCGCTCGACCTGCCCGCGATCGGCTCGCCCGGGCGCGGGTTCGTGTCGCCCGACCGGAAGAGCGCGCTCTTCGTGCTGCGCATGCATGAGACGGGAATGACCACGTCTCGCGACCGGACCATCCGCGAGCTCACCGAGACCGCGGACGGCGCCGGGTACGACACCGTTCTCACGGGCGGGCTCTTCGAGCTGACCGGCCGCCTCTCCGATCTCGTCGCCCGAAGCCTTCTGCAGGGAGTGGGCGGGCTTGCGGCGACCCTGTTCATGATCGCCTGGCTCGTCTCTCGCTCCCTCCGCGTGGCCCTCGCCGTCGGGCTGACTCTCGTCCTCGTGCCGATCTGCGTTCTCGGCGGCGCCGGGTTCCTGAGGCTCCCGCTCGAGATCGTCTCCACGCCCGGGGTGAACCTGGCCATGGGCTTGGGCGTGGACGAGACGATCCACATCATTCACGAGGCCCGAGGCAAGGGCGGCGGCTTCGATTTCGCGTCCGCGGTGCGGCGGCTCGGGAAGCCGATCCTCGCATCCACCTCGATGCTTTGCGTGGGCTTCTCGACGTTCGTGCTCTCGAACTTCCCGCCGAGCAGGAACCTGGGACTGCTCGTCCTGATCGGAGGAGGAGTGGCGATGGTCGTGATGCTGGTCATCTTCCCCGCGGCCGCGTCCGCCTTGACCGGCGGCCTGCGATGGCGCGCGCCTCCGAGGGAAACTTCCGAGCTCCCGCGCGCGGCCTGACGGCCGACGCCTCTCACCACATCAGCGTCGTGTACGTCTCGGCGATGATCTTGGGCTGGCCGGCTTCCTCGGCGATGTAGAGGATCTTCGTTCCGCGGGAACGGTGCCCCCAGGAGCCGTTGTTCAGCTTCGACTGGTAATTCTGGGTGAACGTCACCATCGAGTACTTCGGATGGCGATAGTACATGATGTCCTCCGGGCCGATCGAGATCGTCGAGTAGCGGGAGGCGAGGTTCGTCTTGTACTTCTTCCACGCGGCCTTATCCATTCCTTGGGCCGAGAAGTCCGAATGGTAGTGCTCGATGTACGAGTCGACTGTCTCGGTCTCCCAGGCCTTCACCCAGCTCTTGAAGAAGCCGACGAGCTTCTCGTCCTGGCCGGGCTTCATGTACTCGGGGGTGAGCTCGGGGAAAATCAGGATCGGCGTGAGGCCCAGGCGGATGAAAGGCTTGATCTCGCGGATCTCCTCGTCCTTCACCACCACGCAGCCCTCGCTGTCGTAGTTCTTGGAAAGGCGCTCGGGCGTGTCCGTCGCGTGCAGCATGATGTCGAAGCCCGTCATTCCGGCGAGCTTGTCGAAGGTGTTCGGATAATCGATGTAGAAGGCCATCGCGCCGAACTTCTTCTTCAGGCCGGGAGGCGTGAGCAGCGACTTGAAGGTGTAGATGCCCTCGGGTGTCTTGAGATCGCCTTCGTCGACCTTGTCGCCGACCACTTTGCCCATGGTCGCGTGGTAGGTCTTGAGCACCTTGTACTCGCCGCCCTGGTACTCGGTGACATGAAGCTGGTTCGTCTTCTTGTCGACGAGCAGCGCGGTCGTCGCCTTCTTTTCGGGTGCCGCGAGCACGCTCGAGCCGGATGCCGCGAACACGACGGAGATGAGGACGCCCAGGACGCCGACACGTTGATGCATATTCCTAGGAGTCTAAGAATCCCGACCCCAAAGGTCAAGTCACGCTGAGCGGGCCTGGGCCCGGCCACGGAGGCGGAAGCCCACGACGCGGGCTAGAGCCTCGAACACGATCTTCTTGTTCATCTTGGAAACCCCGACCTTGCGGTCCACGAACGTGATCGGGAACTCGGTGATCTGGAAGCCCTTCAGGAAGGCCCGATATTTGATCTCGATCTGGAAGGAATAGCCGTCCGAGCGGAGCGTATCCAGGTCGACAGTCTCGAGAACCTTGCGTCTCCACCCGTTGAACCCGCCGGTGAAATCGCGGATCGAAGCTCCAAGGACGAAGCGCGAGTAGAGGCTGCCTCCGCGGCTGATGATCTTCCGGCCCAGGCCCCAGTTCACCGTACCGCCGCCCGTCACGTAGCGCGATCCGACCGCGACGTCGTGAGTGGTCAGCGCTCCGAGCATGGTCGGGAGGTACTTCGGGTCGTGGGAGAAGTCGGCGTCCATCTCGATGAACGCCTCATAGTCCTTCTGAAGACCCCATTTGAAGCCCGCCACGTAAGCCGTACCCAGGCCCATCTTGCGGGCCCGATGGAGGACATGGATCTTCGGATTGGAGAGAGCGAGCTGCGCAACGAGCTGCCCGGTCCCGTCCGGGGAGCCGTCGTCGACGACGAGCACGTCCACGGAATGCGAATCAGCCGCTGTCGCGACGGTCTTGAAGATCGCCTCGATCAGCGGCTGGATGTTTTCGCGCTCGTTATAAGTCGGAATGACGATGAGGGCGCGCATCGGAATTACGCTAAGGCGTTACCCGGAGCCCGCCTCAAAACGGAATGTCGTCTTCGGTGAAGGGAGCGTCGCCGGCCGGAGCCGTCGGCTGACGACCGGCCTGCATGCCGCCGCCACCGCCGCCCATGCCCGCGTTCATGTCATCGTAGCTCTGGCCACGATCCGCGCCGGCGCCTGCTCCGCCGCCCAGGAACTGGACAGTCTGAGCCTGGACTTCGGTCGTGTACTTGGTCTGACCGTCCTTGTCCTGCCACTGGCGGGTCTGCATGCGGCCTTCGATGTAGGCCTGGCGGCCCTTCTGAAGATACTGGCTGCAGAGCTCAGCGAGCTTGCCCCAGACGACCACGCGATGCCACTCGGTCCGCTCTTGTTTCTGGCCCTGTTTGTCGGTCCAGCTTTCGTTGGTCGCCACACTGAAGTTCGCGACGGCAGCACCCGACGGCGTATACCGCAACTCGGGATTCTGCCCCAAACGCCCCACCAAAATCACCTTGTTCACTGACATGAAGCCAGCATTAGCGTCGGCGGGATGTGGCTGTCAAGGTTTCGCGGGCGGCTCGGGGTAAGGGATTCCCTTCTCCTCGAACTTCTTGCGCCAGTAGACGTCCACTTCGGCTTTCGCCTTCAGCGGGTCGATCATGAAAAGGTAGGGGTCGAATCCGCAGTTCCTGCAGCTTAACGCGGCGCGCACGCGGCTTCGATGAATGAACTCGAAGATCGTCCAGAGCGGAATGAAGCAGACGACGCCCTTCCAGCCGAACCAGGGCCAGGTCGCCAGCGTGCAAACCGCGGACGTCAGCCCGATCTGCGCGAAGTGGCGCGCGCTCGGACGCGGGCGCTCGCGAAGCCTACGCGTCGTCTTGCAGAGCGGGCAGTAGAACTGCCAGAGCTCATGCGACGAATTCTGCTGCCACACGCTAGGAATCTTCTTCAGATCCACCCACCCATTGTAGCATAAGAGTCGGACGTGAAACCTCGTCGTCGTCCCGCCAAGAGCTCCGCCCAGCGTCTTCCCGAAAGGTCCGAAAGGGGCACCCGGCGCGACAATCGGCCGCCGGTCC
>CAYZKI010000236.1:3159-5444 GCA_964478745.1 uncultured Bacteriovoracaceae bacterium | reverse complement strand
CGCCGAGAAAGTCGGGAAGATCAAGTTCAGCTGCCACTCCTTCGAGCACACCGGCTCGGAGTGGTGGAAGTTCTCCGCGCGGATGGAAGCGCGCTGGGCCCCCGTGGGCGCGGCCGCGAAGCCGGTTGCCGAGCTTCCGGTTCGCCTCGTCCCGGGCAGGAGCACGATCAAGCTCAGTCCCGCCGCCCCGCTCGCGGCAGGGCAGGCGCTGGAAGCCGAGCTTCAGACGCTCTTCGGCCGCGGCGCGATCCCGCTCGGGGCCTTCGATACGTACTGAGTGATCAGGCCGCGGCCTTCCCCGCGGTGGATCGCGCGCGCAGGTAGGCTTTGAGCGAGTAGATCACGCGCGGGATCTCCTCGGAGATCTCGCCGATCAGGGCGAGCATCCGGACGGTCTGCTGGTCGTCGTTCTCGAGGGCCTCGAGCTCGCGGCAGAGGTTGCAGAGGTGCGCTCCGCCGATGTTCCCGGCGCTCGAACCCAGGGCATGCGCGACCTTCTTGACTTCGTCGAGGTTGCCCTGGCTGAAGAGCTCGCCGAGGCGCGCGGCCCGCTCGGGCGCCTCCTTCTGGAAGAGCTCGGTAAGCTCCTGGACGAGCGACGTGTCACCGGTCAGCTCCTCGAGGTTCGCGACGGTGGCCTCGTCGAGCGCGGGGAGCGAGGGCTTGGCTTCGAGCCATTTGCTCATCATCGCCTCGAGCTCCGTGAGCTTCACCGGCTTGCAGAGATAATCGCTCATGCCGGCGGCGATGCAGCGCTCGCGGTCTCCCTTAACCGCGTTCGCGGTGAGGGCGATGATCGGAATTTCACGGAAGGGCATCGATTCGGACTTCCGGATGATGCCGGTGGCCTCGTATCCGTCGAGCTCGGGCATCTGGCAGTCCATCAGCACGATGTCGTAAGGGATGTTGCGGAGGGCGTCGATCGCCTCCGATCCGTTGGCCACCACGTCGACATGGAGGCCGAGCTTCTCGAGCTGCCTGGCGATGACCTTCTGGTTGATCGTGTTGTCCTCTGCGACGAGAACCCGGCGCCCGAGGTAGGCGCGCGCGGCCTCCGGCCTGCTGGGGAGCTCACAGATCTCGGGGTTCAGGATGCTTCCCTTCTGGAGGTTCAGCCTGAACCAGAAGGTGGAACCGCGGCCTTCGTGGCTTTCGACGCCGATGTCGCCGCCCATGAGCTCGACGAGCCTCTTGCAGATGGACAGGCCGAGCCCCGTGCCGCCGAAACGGCGCGTGGTCGAGGCGTCGGCCTGCGAGAAGGCCTTGAACATCCTACCGAGCGCAGCCTGCGGGATGCCGATGCCCGTGTCGGAAACCTCGAAACGGACGCACGTTCGGTCGCCCGCGTCGCTCTCGACGCGTACCCTGATGCTGACTTTGCCCTCGTCGGTGAACTTGATGGCGTTGGTGACGAGGTTCAGCAGCACCTGCCGGATTCTCGCGGAATCGCCGCGCAGGGCGCGCTCGAGCCTCGGAAGCTCCTCGAGGACCAGGGGCAGGCTTTTCGTGCGTGCCGCATAGACCGTCGTCTTGACCACTTCCTGCAGCAGGGCACCGAGGTCGAACTCGAGCACCTCGAGCTCCATCTTGCCCGCCTCGATCTTCGAGAAGTCCAGGATGTCGTTGATGATGGTGAGGAGCGTTTCTGCCGAGAGGCGGATGCTCTCGGCGTACTCGCGCTGCTCAGGGGTGAGCCGCGTCTCGAGCAGGAGGCCGCTCATCCCCATCACCCCGTTGATCGGAGTGCGGATCTCGTGGCTCATGTTGGCCAGGAACTGCGACTTGAGCTGCGACGACTCCTGCGCGGCGCGCTGGCTGAGGAGAAGGGCGGTGCGCTCGGCCTCCTGGCGGTTGGCTTCGGTGCGGTCCTCGCAGATCACCACGCCGGCGATGGTCCTTCCGGTACGGTCCTTCACCGGAGCGGCGCTCAGGCGCAGCACTCCGCGGGTTCCGTCGCCGCGGAGCACTTGAGTGTCCTCGTTCACCACGGTCTCGCCGCCGAGGATGGCGCGCGCGAGCGGCCAGTCCGTCGGAGCGTACGGCCGCCCGTCCGCGTGGAAGCCTTTCCACATCGAGTACTCGTCAACACCCTGCGAGGGGAGCATGGGATGCCGCCAGACCTTCTCGATCTGGCGATTGGCGAAGAGGAGCTTGCCGCTCGGGGCTTCGCCGACGATCACGGCCAGCGGCATCTGCTCGAGGGTCGTCTCGAGCAGGGCCCGCTCGCGCTGCACGGTTTCGGCGAGCTTCTTCTGATCGTCGATGTCCGTCGCGGTGCCGTAGGC
>CAYZKI010000236.1:0-3149 GCA_964478745.1 uncultured Bacteriovoracaceae bacterium | reverse complement strand
GCGCCCGAGGTGCCAGCGGTACGATCCGTCTTTTCTGCGGATCCTGTACTCGATGTCGAAGGGTTTGTGCTTCTCGATCGCCTCCCGGAAGGCGAGGCTCACGCGCTCCTGATCCTCCGGGTGGATGACCGACATCATCGTGTTCGAAGCGAGGGAGTCCCTGGGAAGGCCGGTGTAGGTCCACCAGTTCTGGTTGACGTAGTCGGTGCCCTTGCCGCGCGCCACCGTCCAGACGATCTGCGGGACGGAGTTGGCGAGGTTGCGGAAGCGGTTCTGCATCGCCTGGACGCCGGAAATGAGGGCCGCGATCAGCAGCGAGATCAGCGTACCGAACGCGGAGATCCACGCGGCGGTGGTGTCATGCGAGGAGACGAAGAGAGGTGAGCGGTTCCAGCCGAAGCGCAGCTTCCTCTGGCCGAGCTCGAGCTCGGTGGTCCTTTCGAACGCGCGCGCGCCGTCCCTTCCCGCGCGGAAGAGGAAGGTTTCCGGATCGGAGAGCTCGCCGTCGTGGATGGTGACCTCGAGCTCGTTCGAGGCCGGCTTCAGCGGCTCCTTGAAGAACTCCTCCGCGATGAAGGGCGCGTAGATCCAGCCGATGAACCGGCTCTTCTTGTAGAGCGGCAGGAAAAGCAGGAAGCCGGGACGCTGCCTGGAGTCCTGCACGAGCGAGATCTTTCCCGTGAGCGCCGGAAGCCCGGTCTCGCGGGCGCGGTTGGCTGCGGTCCGGCGATTGGGCTCGGAGGCGAGGTCGAGGCCGTGCGCCGCCGCGTTCCGCCCGAACGGCTCGATGTAGGTGATGACGTAGTGCTCGCTCACCCGCTCGGTCTGCCGGGCGATCGGGTAGACCTGGAACGCGGGAAAGCCCGTCTTGCGGATCCGGCTGGTGAATGCTGCCGCCTCGCCCGCGCGGACCGGGAAGACCACGCCCATGCCGTGGATCCCGGGGTAGCGGTCGGTGATCCGGAAAGCCTGTACGTAGGCTTTCCACTCCTCGGGCGAAACGTTCTCGGAGGCCGCGTACAGGCTCACGCCGCCGCGAAGCGCGTCCTCGTAGAGGGCCATCCGGTTGCGGATCGTCTCGCTGACGTCCTCGACCAGCTTGTCGAAGCGCGACCGGTCCTGAACCGTGCTCGCGTAAATCGTCGAGTAGAAAACGCCAGCGGTCAGGCACCAGCTCAGCAGCAGCGAGATGCCCGGGAGCCTCAGCGAGCCCGCGGATCGGAACCCGCCGAGAGCGAGCGCGGTGACGGCGATCGTGCCGAGGAAGAGCTGCAGGCAGACCAGGTTCTGGTTCAGCGTGCCGCCATGGAACGGCCCCGTGCCCAGCACCGATGCCCAGACGCTCATGACCGAGAGCACGACCGTGATGAGTCTCAGATCGAGAGGGCTCAGCCGCGTCGCGACCCACAGGAGCATCGGATAGACGAGATACAGGAGGAGCAGGGTATCCCTTCGGAGAAAGATGAAGGCGAACGCGACGAGGCATGCCGCCGCGATGAGCAGCCGCTCGATGGCGTTCCCGTCGGCCGTTCGGGTGCTCTCGTCGCGGTCCGCGATCGCGAAGATCACCGGCGCGATGACGAGCGTTCCCAGCGAGTTTCCGACCCACCAGGTGAGCCAGACCGCGGGCGCCGATACCGCGTCGAGGGTTCCGGCCAGGATCAGCGAGCCGACGCCGACGCTTGCGCTCGCGGCGGCGGGGCCCATGGAGCCGGCCGCGAACGCGAGTGTTTCCTTCTGCGTTCCGAGGACGCGCTCCCGCGCCCGGACGAAGCGGATGATCCACGCGCCGCCGAGCGCCTCGAGGGTGTTGCCGGCGGCGATCGCGAGCGCGACCGCCGCGTCGGTGGGCGCCCAGTAGTTCGCCAGGAACGAGGCCAGGAGAACCGCGGGCCAGAGGCGGTACCCGCCGAGAGCCAGGAGGGCGACCGACACGCCCGAGGCCGGCCAGACCGGCGACGAGTTCTGATGGACGGTGGCCAGATCGAGGCCCGCCTTGGCCGCGAGCAGGTAGGCGGCGCCGCCGGCGAGCCCCCAGGCGAGGCTCGATAGGATCGTGGGTCTGATCACTGCGGGCAGGATCCTCATCTCCGAGAGCTTTTCGGCGTGAAGACCCTGAAACTCATGGGAAAATTTGGTCGCGCGGTCGCCTGTAAGTGCCTGAAACCATGGGACAACAAGATTCGTGGCGGAACCGCTGGAGCATAATGTTCCCGCCCGATCCTACCGATAACGAAATTGATGAACGCGATCCTGGTCATAGAAGACACCTCGGATACACAGCTGCTGTTGAAGAAGACCCTCGCCGGAGTCGCCACGCAGGTCATTGTCGCGGGCACCGCGTCCGAGGCCCGCACCGCGCTCCGGACGGTGATCCCGGATCTGATCGTCCTCGACATCTCGCTGCCGGACGGCGACGGGATCCAGCTCTGCAGCGAGTTCCTCGCCGACGAGCGGACGAAGGAGATTCCGATCCTCTTCCTGACCGGGAAGACCGACGTGAGCTACAAGCTTGCCGCCTTCTCGATGGGCGCCGAGGACTACATCGAAAAACCCTTCAATCCGCTCGAGCTGCGCGCGCGGGTGCAGGCCCGGCTGAAGAAGGCGCAATCCGCCAAGTCACACGGGGAAACGCTGACCCGCGAGTTCCTCCTGCTCGATGCGCCGACCCAGCGCGCTTTCAACATCGAGGGCGGCGAGCGCAGGCCGATCAAGCTCACGCCGCGCGAGTTCAAGCTCCTGTTCCATCTGGCCCGGAACGAGGATCACGTGCTCACGCGCGACCAGCTGCTGACCGCGGTTTGGGGCGACGCCGTCGAAGTCTTCGATCGGACAGTCGATGCGCATATCTCGTCGCTCCGGAAGAAGCTCGGGACGCTTGCCCGCTACATCCTTTCCGTCCAGGGCGTCGGTTACCGCTTTTCGGTCACCGAGGGCGCGGCCGCCCAGAGCCTGCGCAAGAAGGCGTCATAAGACCCGAAGCCCCTCACGGCGGCCGGATCGCGTTTGAAACGCCGCAGCAACCGCTAGGCACGTGACACCGTTCGGGATTTGCGCTAACAAGAGCACACCTGCTGCTGGGGGATCGTCCAATGGTAGGACAACGGACTCTGACTCCGTTTATCTAGGTTCGAATCCTAGTCCCCCAG
>CAYZKI010000235.1:1892-5462 GCA_964478745.1 uncultured Bacteriovoracaceae bacterium | reverse complement strand
CGATCGCCCTCCTGGCATCGCAGATCTGGCTCGGCGGTCGACTCGGTGACACAGATGTCCCGTGGGTCGAAATGCCGTGGTCCCAGCTGGAAAAGTGGAATCCGGTGCTTTACCGGACGATGAGTTTCGGCCATGTCCCGGCGGCGGTCGACTGGCTCTGGATGCGCAGCCTTCAGGATCCCTCCTACCAGCATGTCCCGGAAGGAGTGCACCCGCCGGCGTTCTACGACCTCGATCTCGCCACCGATCTCGATCCCGCCTACTACGAGGCGTACGTCGACGGTGGGTTGCACCTGGTCGTCGTTCGCGACGACGAGCCGGGATCAGAAACCCTACTTCTGAAAGCGGAGAGATTCCGCCGGGAGGAGCTAGGCAAGTATCCCGCCGAGTTCAGGGGGCAGTTCTGGTCGGAGCCCTGGCAGGTTCCGATTACGCTGGGATACATCTATCTTCTCGAGATCCATGATCTTCCCAAGGCCTCGGAAGCTTTCCGGACCGCGGGAGCGATGGAAGGGGCGCCGTTTCACGTCAAAGCGATGGCGGAGCGCTTCGCGAAGCCGGGTGGCATCTTCGAAGTCGCCCATCGCGTGCTCGATTCGATCAAAAGGACCTCACGGGACGACCGCCTCAAAGAGGAGCTCGAGTCCAAGCGTCACTCCATCGAAGTCCTTGCCTTCCTGGATCTGGTGGATCGCGAGTTCCGCTCAAAGAGACAGAGCTGGGCGGGTTTCCTGGCTAACAACCCGAAATTCGCGAAGGACCCGTGGGGCGGGCGAATCGATCTCGATGCCGACGGCAAGGTAACCACCACCACCCGATACGAAAAGGTCTTCAATCTAAGGTAACTCGTCATGAGCCAAACGATCCTACAAGTCGACCAGGCGTGCCAGGCGTTCCGCACGGGATTCTGGATGAAGAAGGTGGAGATCCTTCACTCCGTTTCCCTGACGGTCCCGGAGCGCTCGATCTTCGGTTTCCTGGGCCCGAACGGAGCCGGAAAGACGACGCTGATCCAGCTGATCGTCGGTCTGCGCGAGCCGACGGCGGGAACCATCCGGGTCGCGGGCCATATCGCCTCGAGCGCCGAAGCGCGCGCGAACGTCGGGTACCTGCCCGAGCGTCCCTACTTTTACGATCACCTGACCGGGGAGCAGCTGCTCCTCTACTTCGGGACCCTGGCCGGCATGAGCCGGAAGGCGATCCTCGATCGCATCCCTTCCGTCCTCGAGTCGGTCGGGATGTCGCACGCGCGGCACCGTGAGCTTCGAAAGTACTCGAAAGGCATGCTCCAGCGAATCGGCATCGCCCAGGCCATCCTTCATAACCCGCGATTCCTGGTCCTCGACGAGCCCATGAGCGGGCTCGACCCGCTGGGGCGCAAGGAGATGCGCGAGCTCATCCTGCAGCTGGCGTCGGAAGGCAGGACGATCTTCTTCAGTACCCACGTCATCCCCGACGTCGAGGCCATCTGCGACCAGGTCGCCGTGATCCAGAAGGGCAAGATCGTCGGCAACGGGCCCATCGCGAGCTTCCTCCCGGAAAAGGAAGCCATGGCCGAGATCGGCTTCAGCGGCATCTCCCAGAAGGACGCGAAAGGCCTGTTCGAGTTCGAGAGCTGCCGCGAGATCCCAGACGGCCTGCGCGCCGTGGTCCGCGAGGAAGGCGGACGCGTGAACGAGGCGATCCGCGCCATACTCGGGCGCGGCGGCAGGATCCACTGGGTGACGCCGATGCGCCCCTCGCTCGAGTCGTTCTTCGAGAATCCCGTCGATGCACGGCAGACCGACAAGTTCGAGAAGGAGGTGCCGCGCCTATGAATATTCTGAGGCCCGTTCTGGTTTCCAAAGCGGTGGCGGAGGTGACCTTCCGCGAGATCGTGCGCGACAAGGTCCTCTACAACATGATCCTGGTGGGGCTCCTCCTCCTGGGCATGACGAGCCTGGCGAGCCGGCTCACCTATGTCCGCCCCGAGCGGATCGCGATCGACTTCGGCCTTTCGGCGATCCAGGTCGCCATGGCGCTGGTCGCGATCTTCGTGGGCTCCGCCATGGTCGGCAAGGAGTTCGAGCGGCGAACCATCTACGTCGCGCTCTCCCGGCCGATCTCCCGCCTGCAGTTCATCTCCGGCAAGTTCCTCGGACTCGCGCTGGTACTGCTCGTCGACTGGATCCTCCTCGTGCTCATGCTCCTGGGCATCCTGTCGCTGATCCGCAACGGATTCTCGGCCAATGTGAGCCCGGCGCTGATCTGGGCGCTGATCCTGACCTACTTCCAGAGCTGCATGCTGGCCGCGCTCGCGGTGATGTTCTCGACGTTCTCGACGACCTCGCTCGCGGCCGCGTTCACGATCGGGCTCTACCTTCTCGGCTCAAACATCAGCCAGGTCCGCCTCGTCGCCGCGAAGGTCGATGACGCCGTCGCTCGGGGAATCCTCGACGGATTCGCGGCCGTGCTGCCGAATCTCGAGCACTTCAGCCTCGGGTTCAAGGTGACCTACGCGCTTCCCGTTCCGATGGCTTACGTGAGCTACGGCATCGCGTACGCGGTCGTGGTCTGCGCTCTTTGCATGGCGCTTGCCGGGTACTTCGCCAGAAGCAAGGACGCCTGAGCGATGCCCGAGCTCTATTGGCCCGAGTGGCTCGTCACCGCCACCGCGATCGTTCTCGGGCTCCTCGTGGGGAGCTTCCTGAACGTCGTCGTGGCCAGGTTGCCCCACGGGCAGTCGGTCGTGCGGCCGCGCAGCAGGTGCCCCGGCTGCGGGAAGCTGATCGCCTGGTACGACAACATCCCGGTGCTGAGCTATCTGGCGCTCCGGGGAAAGTGCCGCGGCTGCGGAAAGAGCATCTCGGTGCGCTACCCGGTGATCGAGCTGCTGACGGCCCTTCTTTTCCTGGCGGTCCTCAAGCGCTTCGGCATGTCGTGGCTCCTTCCGCTCCGTGACTGGCCATTCGTGGCGATCCTCGTCGCCGTGACCTTCATCGACCTCGAGCACAGGATCATTCCCGACGAGCTCAGCCTTGGGGGGCTCGTGCTCGGGCTGCTGACGGCGTGGTTCGTTCCGGGGCTGGGGCTCGTCAACGCGCTCGCCGGCGCGGCGGTCGGCTTCGGGCTTTTCTACGGGCTCGCTTACGGCTACCTCAAGATGACCGGCAAGTCGGGGCTGGGCGGCGGCGACATCAAGCTGCTCGCCATGCTGGGCGCGTTCCTCGGGATCCAGGGCGTTTTCGTCTCCATCTTCGTGAGCTCGATCTTCGGCAGCGTGGCGGGAATCGCCTACGGGCTGCTCCAGCGCAGGGAGGCGACCGGCTCGGAAGACGGCGGTCTCCTGAAAGTCGCGATCCCTTATGGACCTTTTCTCGTGGTCGGGGGACTCTATTTCTACCTTCTGCACGACATCGTATGGCCCCTATTCACGACACCGACATAGCTGAAAAAAGATGGGACGAGGGCGAATGGCAGTACTATGAGCTCTGGGAGAAGATCGAGCACCGCCTCAGGCGCCGTAAGTGGCTCTGGATCGCTGCGACCTTCGTCGTCTTCATCCTGATCTCGGCCGTGCCGGTACTGACC
>CAYZKI010000235.1:0-1882 GCA_964478745.1 uncultured Bacteriovoracaceae bacterium | reverse complement strand
TGGGGCAAGTGGGAAGGCATGATCCTCAGCCGACGCCTCGCCCAGGCGATCGGGCAGATGAAGTTGGAGGCGGCCAGGACCCGCTCGGCGATGCGGATCACGTTTCCCGCCGACGGCGCGCTCACTTATCTCATCGAGACCGCTCCCGCCTGCGCGTCAACTTCGTGGCAGAAGGTGCGCGAAGGGGGTCTCGCCTCGAGCGACAGGCAGGCGGGGAAGTTCCGGATGGTCTCCGGCGGGGACGGGCAGAGGCTCGGTATCTCGGGCCTCACTCAGAGCCTTTGCTACGACAGCCTGCTCGGCGCCGGCGTTACCGAGTTCCGCGCGTTCGCGATCCTTCCCGTCAACGATCTGGCGCTGGGAGACGATCGCCGCGCGAGCGTTCTTCTCGTCGAAGGACCGTCGGCTGAAATGTCCTTTGAGTGAGAGTTCTTAGCGAAGTAGAATTGAATGGATGGCGACGACGTTTCTCACCCAGGCGCTCGAACGCGTTCAGACGCTACCGCGTCGTCTGAGCTTTGGCGGCAATGACACCGCGATCGGCTTGAGCATCGGTTCGTCGTCAATCAAGTTGGTCGAGCTGAAGAAAGTCGACAAGCACAGCTGGAAGCTCCTGCACTTCGGCATCGTGCAGCTCGGCGAAGACGTCATCGTCAATCGCGAGATCGTGAATCCCGTCGCGGTCGTCGACAGCATCAAGACGCTCACGAACCAGATCAAGCTCAAGTCGAAGAACGTCTGCACCTCTCTTTCCGGAACCTCGCTGATCATCAAGCGGATGACCCTCGAGGTGCCCAATCTCAGGGAGCTCCAGGATCAGGTGTTCTGGGAGGCCGAACAGTATCTCCCCTTCGACGTGTCCGAAGTCGTGATGGATTTCCAGATGCTTTCGCGCGGCGAGGACAACAAGACCGACGTCCTGCTCGTGGCCGTGAAGCGCTCGGTGCTCGACAGCTACACGGGCTGCATCGAGGACTCCGGCCTTCGCGCGAAGATCGTGGACGTCGACTTCTTCGCGATGCAGAACCTGTTCGAGGCGAACTACCCGTCGAATCCCGGCGAGGCCGTCGCTCTCTGCGACATCGGAGCGGCCGCGCTGAAGATCGTCGTCGTCGAGAACGGCGTGCCGATCTACACGAAGGACACTGCGATCGGCGGACGCAACCTCACGGCCGAGATCCAGAAGTACCTGAACCTGTCCTACGCGGACGCCGAGACCCTCAAGATCGGCGGCGCGGCCGACGGCATGCCCCAGGAAGTCAGCGAGCTGATGCACGTGATGGCGGAGAACCTCGCCTCCGAGATCAAGCGCGCGCTCGACTTCTACAACGCGTCGTCGGCGGGAGCCCCGGTCGCTTACGTCCTTCTCTCGGGAGGCAGCGCGAAGATCCCGGATCTCTCGCGCGTGATCGAGGAGCAGCTCGGCCTTCCCACGCAGATCATCAATCCCTTCAACGCGATCTCGTACGATCCGGCCGTATTCACTCCGGATTACGTCGCGGCGATCGCGCCGATCGCGGCGGTTCCGATCGGCTTGGCATTGAGGGCAGGCACCAAGTGATCAAGATCAACCTCGCCACGAGAAAGCAGTCCGTGATCAGCGGCGGTGGAGGGGGCGGCGGTGGCGGCAGTCCGCTCGCGGGCCTCTTCGGCGGCGGAGGCGGAGGCGGAGGGGGCGGAGGAACCCGGAGCTTCGTCAACCTGCGCTTCGACCAGCTCAATCTGGAGTCTTTCCGCGATATCCCGATCGCGAAGATCGCGATCTCGCTCGTCGTGATCATCGCGGCCTACTTCGTCGAGGCCAGCTTCAAGGCGAGCGAGATGGCCAAAGTGGAGGACGCGATCGCCGCGGTGAAAAAGCGCGAGCAGGAGCTTCAGCGGG
>CAYZKI010000234.1:2376-5477 GCA_964478745.1 uncultured Bacteriovoracaceae bacterium | reverse complement strand
CCATTCCATCGGCTTTTCCCCTGAATGCGTTGAATCTAGGGTTCTGGAAGATCTCCCCGGGGTCGCTTTCAATGAGGAGCTGGGCCCAGTTCCGGTCGATCACGCCCCGTCTATCGCTTGCGTATTCTCCCGCTCGTTTTCCCTGCATATAGTTCGCGGCCTCGCGAACTGACTCGTCGTCCGACGCCAGCGCCCCAAGCAGGATCCTTCTGACGAGAGGTTTCTCCTCGTCGGAAAAGTCCCTCATTGCGGCGAGCCCCTTGAGAAACGATATTCTTCGCTCGAGATCGAGCTTCGGATACAGGTTCAGCAACGCCTGGAACCGAAGTCCACTGACGCCGTACTTGGACGTCGTCAGTATGGCGTCGGCGAGCTCGACCGCATTCTCTGGCGAGATCCATCGAAAGGCCCGCTCCAGGAAGGCCTGCGAGATCCCAAGCTCATTCAGGGACTCCCCGGCGGAAAAGAATGTACTGATGCGGTTCTTGTCTCTCGCGACGTCCTTGGACACCAGCCAGGTCGAGATCGTTTTCTCGAAGGTGCCAGCGTGCGGGAGTTTGAGGCGCGCGAGCATCCGGTTCTGCATGACCGTAACCGGGTCCCCGCCGAACAAGGTGATGGCCTTGAAGAGAATCTCACGGTGGGCGGGATCGTATGCATCCTCGCCGAGGATCCGGCTGAGGCTCTTCGCGATGAGCTTCTTTCCCGCCGGATTGGCGAGCCTGTTCGACTCGGTGAGAAACGCTTCGTTCAAGACCTTCTGCAAGAAGCCTCGATAGCCGCTGGCGCTGGCGCGCGCGACACGCTCGATGATTTCGAAGAGCCGTGGGTCCGCAGTCGCCTTTGCCATATCGGTTTGGAGCAGAAGCTTGATGTCCCCAAGGTGATCTTTCTGAAGGGAGATCTCGTGGATGCGGGAAAGCAGCGGCTCAAACGATCTCCAATCCGTCCGCTTGGCCGCGGCCAGCACGAACCGGGCAGGAGTGTCCTTCCGGCGGATCATCCGCTCGAAGAATTGCCGGCCTGCTTTCGATTGGGCGAGGTTCTGATCATCGTCGAGGAATCCCATCAGGTCCGATCCGGAAAACGAATTCGAACCGAGAGCGCGCACCAGGAGGTCATCGAGCTTTCGTCGAATGACGAAGGGCACCTCGGAGTTCCGGGAGATGAACACCGTGCGTAGAAAGCTCCTGGATTCCTTATGGCTCCCGCGCGACAGCGCGTCCTCGACCCGCCTGAGCAGCGCATCCAGGTTCGAGACTCTCTGGCCCGTGTTCGAGCCTCTCGAGGACCAGATGGTGAACTCGAGGACTTCTTCGTCGCTCATGGCTGGGCTTGCGCCCAACCCCAGCTGGCGCAGGAGCCCGGTCCAGTCGCGTTTGCCGATGAGGTCGTGGGCCTCGTTCGTCAGGACGGGGACTTCGGAGGCGGTGTTCTCGAAGATTGGTCCGAGGATGCCCTTCTCCCAGGGCAGGTCGTGGTAGCGGGCCATTCGGCCCTGTGCTCGGCTCTCCATCGCCTCGGAGATCGCGCGGGCCAGGAGGTCGTCGTACGGAGCGGAAGAGAGCTCAAGAATCCGTTTCAAGCGGTCGACCGGCATGATCAGGTCGTGATCCGAGATGGCGAAATACCAGGGAGATCGTTTCGATCGGATGCGCGCCGCAGCGGTGTAAAGGCGCGCGGTGCGGCCGTTGAAGTCGTCGAAGGGATGAATGGACACCAAGTCACGGAGCACCTCGACGCTGTCGACCGACTTTCCATGGTATCTCCTGAAGAGGTCGTGCAGGAGGTCCGCCACCAAGCGCCGATTGAGCTCTTCGAGCCTGCTCTTGTTCTTTCCCATTTCCTGTACTGGGATCGCTTCGAGTTCCGCGTAGAGCTCGGGCGAAATGAACTCTCTCAGGCGCTTGTAACCGAACACGTCGGGATACCGGTAGGAAACGAGGTATCCTGCTCCATCGGGCGCAGGGCGCGCGCTGACTTGGAGGTAGCGATTGCGCTTGAGGTTATTGTACTCGACCCGGTCCGCGTAGAAGGTCCGGCCCGCGTCGGTGCCGCCGGCGCGGATGGAGTTGCCGCGAAAGCTGGAAGGCGTTCCGCGGCCGGAGATCTGGGAGTGCAGCCACGGGATCACCTCTTCGACCTGGGTGCGAGCCCAGGTCGCCGCGTCGGCGTTCGCGCCGTATTTCGGAGCCATTCCCGACGTGATCTTGCCAAGGGGACCTTCCGTGCTTCCCCCAAACACCTTCTGTGCGATCCCGCGGAAATACTCGAAGTTCTGCGGCTCGAACTCCGCCCATGGATTCGTTGGGTTCAGGCGAATCGCGCGCACGAGACTCGCTCCGTCGTAGTAGTTCGTCAGATGAACCAGGCTGTCGAGGTAACCATCGGCCACGTTGTTCCTCCTGATCGCCTCGATCATTCGGTAGTGGCGCGCAGTCTGATCCTCGTCGGTGATCCGTACGCCGTACTTCGCGGCATATGAGAGGTGACTGACGGTATCCGGATGATGGGTGAGCCACCAGTCGCCTGTGACGTTCCGGATGAAGGGAATCCGCTTGCCGAGCTCGGTGATTTCGGCGTTGCTCAGCTTCCGGCCCAAGACGCGGTCCACGACCTCTTCCTTGTAGATCGGGGTTCCCTTCTTCACTTCGTCGGCGACGGGAAACGTTCCGAATGACTTTGAGCTCGTCGGCGACTCCGCGAGGTAGATTCCCGCTCCGTAAACCTGGCGATCACCGGTCGCCTGGTTGAAGAAGTCGACCTCGCCCTTGTCGAGCCGGCCCTGCATGGACCATCGCAGGCCGCGCTCGTCGTCGCACCAGTGGTAAAAGACCCGGTCCTGCTCGGTCCTCGGCAGCTCGGCGAGAAGCTGCGCGATCTGCGCGTCCGTGACGTCGAGTGCAAATGCCGTCGAAGCTCCCGTCCAAGCGAGCGTGATCAGCAGCGTGACAAGCGTTCGGAGGGGGCCCCGGCCAAACCTCATTTTCGATCGGCCGCTCTCAAGGAGGTCATCCCTTTCTTTTCGGCGCCCTGGGGCACGACCCTGAGGCCGAAATTTCAATTGGAGGGCTAGCCTAAAGCATCGGAATCATGGACAT
>CAYZKI010000234.1:0-2366 GCA_964478745.1 uncultured Bacteriovoracaceae bacterium | reverse complement strand
GCCTGAAACTAGCTCGAACTCCCGGGGAGGCAAACTAGCGCGTTCCGAATATCCAGTCGCCCAACGGGAGCGTGACGTTGAAGTAGCGGTCGAGCGACGACGGGTCGTGATGGCGCCGATGGTGTTCGCGCATCCGGCCCAGGATCCCTTGGCGGGGCGCATGGGCGTCGGGAAGGTGATGGAGCAGGTGCAGGAGCTCATAAGCCAGGAAGTAGGAGGTGGCGGTGAGGACGAAAAGGTGACCTGTGTTGGCCGAGAGTGCCCTCGCGACGCCGAACTGGCCCGCGAGGAAAATCGCCACGGCCCCGAGCGCCGGGGCCCAGGCGGGAAAAAGAACGATGTAGAAATCCCTGGGCGAATCGAAACCGGCGCGCTTCGTGGTGAAGAACCGATGGTGCTCGCGCGTGTGGATCTCGAAGATCCGCTGGAGGCCCGGGACCGGATGATGAAGCGGGCCCCGATGAAGCCAGTACTCGACCAGGTTCGAGAGCACGAGAACCGCGGGAACGGTCAGCCATTCGAGCGCGGTGGGCGCCTGAAGGAGGAGAGCATGGTGGACGATCGAGCCGCCGAGAAGGAGCAGGGTCAGAAGGGCATGAACGACGCCGTTGTAGTAGCCAGGGATCCGCTCCCGCCGGAACCGCTCGCGGAACTCAAGGGTCGCTCGGATCGTCATCTCGCTCGTTTCCGCGCCCATTCAACTACTCTAGGATAAAACCGCGCGGCATCACAAGAGCGAGGCGGGCCTGCCAGGCTCGAGGCCCCGAAAAAGAGAAACCCACGGTGGGAGCTCCACCGTGGGTTTCGATTGACTCGGATAACTGGCGTGCGTTTAGCGAGGGCCGGAACCCGGGCGCGGGCCGCGATCGCGGTCACGTCCGCCGCCACCACCGCCGCGAGGGCCGCGATCTCCACCGCCGCCGCCGCGTCCGCCGCGGTCACCGCCACCGCCGCCGGAGCGGGGCTGGAAGCCTTCCGGCACGGGCAGGAGCGCCTTGCGCGAGAGACGGATCTTTCCGCTGCGGTCGACTTCGAGGACCTTCACTTCGATTTCGTCGCCCTCGTTGAGGACGTCCGTCACCACGTTCACGCGCTCGTGAGCGATCTCGGAAACGTGGAGCAGGCCGTCCTGGTTCGGGAGGATGCCCACGAAGGCGCCGAACTCGACGACCTTCTTGACCACGCCCTTGTAGACCTTGCCGACTTCCGGCTCCTGGATGATGCCCTTGATGATGTCGATGGCCTTCTGGGCCGCCGCGCTGTCGTTCGAGGCGATGTTGACCTTGCCGTCGTCGTTGATGTCGATCTTGCAGCCCGTCTGAGCGACGATCTCCTTGATGACCTTGCCGCCGGAGCCGATGACTTCGCGGATCTTGTCGACCGGGACAGTGATGGTCGTGATCCGGGGAGCGTACTTCGACATCTCGGCCCGGGGAGCGGTGATGGCCTTGGCCATCTCGCCGAGGATGTGCAGACGGCCTTCACGCGCCTGCGTGAGCGCCGTGCGCATGATCGACTCGTCGATGCCCTCGATCTTGATGTCCATCTGGATGCCCGTCACGCCGTCGGCGGTGCCGGCCACCTTGAAGTCCATGTCGCCCAGGTGATCTTCGTCACCGAGGATGTCCGAGAGAACCGCGGTGCGGTTGCCTTCCTTGATGAGGCCCATCGCGATGCCCGCGACCGCCTTCGGATACGGAACGCCCGCGTCCATCAGCGCCATCGAGGTCGAGCAGACCGAGCCCATCGAGGAGGAACCGTTCGACTCGAGCGTTTCGCAGACGATGCGGACCGTGTACGGGAACTTCTCGTACGCCGGCATCATGGCCTTGATCGAGCGCTCGGCAAGCGCCCCGTGTCCGATCTCACGACGGCTTCTGCCGCCCATGCGTCCGGTTTCGCCGACGCTGTAAGGCGGGAAGTTGTAGTGAAGAAGGAACTTGCGCATGGTGTTCTGGAACATCGTATCGACGATCTGCTCGTCGTCGCTGGTTCCGAGAGTGACCGCCGCGAGGACCTGGGTCTCGCCGCGGGTGAAGAGCGCGCTGCCGTGCGTGCGCGGCAGGAGGCCTGCCTCGACCGCGATCGGGCGGATCGTCTTCGTGTCGCGACCGTCGATGCGGGTACCCGTATCGAGGATCATCGAGCGCATGAGGTTGTACTGGAGCGTCTCGAACTGCGTCTTCACCTCGTTCGTGAGCTTCGCGGCTGCCGCCGGATCCTTCTCGGTGAGTTCGGCGGTCACGATCGACTCGAGCGTCGCCTTGCGGGTGGCGTCGACGAGATCGTAGCGCTCGCCCTTGTCCTTCGTGCGGAGCGCCTTCTCGAGCGGGCCCTTCGCGTGCTTCTCGACGGCGGCCTTCACG
>CAYZKI010000233.1:2519-5505 GCA_964478745.1 uncultured Bacteriovoracaceae bacterium | reverse complement strand
CGGTGAGGAGGTCTGGGACCCCGACTCGGCCGTCGGCATCCTCAAGGCCTTCCACGACAAGCACCCGGATTTCGGGCTCGCAGGCACGTTCTACCTGAACGCCTTCAAGCCTCCGGTCTCGACCGCGGAGAAGATCCTCAAGGAGATGGTGGCCATGGGCTTCGAGCTCGGGAACCACACGCTTCACCACGCGAATCTGAAGAAGCTCTCGCGCGACGGCGTCGAGCAGGCGATCGGGGGCCTGGTGAAGTGGGTCGACTCCCGCGTGCCGGGCTACGCGATCCGCTCGCTCGCGCTTCCGTTCGGAATCGCGCCCGCCGATCGCGCGTGGGCCGCCAATGGCGACTACCAGGGCGTGCGCTACCGCAACGAGATCATCCTGAACGTCGGCGACCGCGCCGCGCCTTCGCCCTATTCGGCGAAGTTCAACCCGATCAGCGTTCCGCGCGTTCGCGCCTCCGATCCCTACCTGGGGCAGGAGCTGAAAAAGCTCGACAGCAACCCGGCCTGGCCGCGTTTCGTGAGCGACGGGGATCCCGCGACGGTGACGGTCCCCGCTGCGCTCGCGGCCGAGGTCAGCGCGGAGGCACGCCGGAAGTTCCGCGTCGTGATCCGCTGAAAAGAGGTCTCGGCCGGCCGCTGTCCTGTAAAACTTCTAGGGAGTTGTCAAAAAGTTCGGCACGACTGTCAGAAGCCTGGTTAAATTCCCTTGAGATATCAAGGATTAGCCTTGGTATGGGGGTTGCTCTAGTAGGCTGTGTTCGCCTGTAGTTTCCTGGGTTTATCGGGGGATGAATCGAGGACGCAGGCAAAAAAGCACGTCGGGGAATATGAAGTTCACAAAAGCACTTCAGCAATCCATCGCTCTGATTCTCGTTTCGCAGCTGTCGTTCCAGTTCGCTGGCCAGCTCGCGACCGCGAACACCGATTTCCGCCCGTCCTGGCTGGGAATCCCGGGCGCTCCCGTGGCTCCGAACCAGTCTTTCCTCAGCGACACCCGCAGCAACATGGAGGCTATCCGCGAGGAGGCTTTCGTCGACCAGATCATGGATCGTGGCCGCGCCGCTGAGCTTCGCCAGGATTACGAGCGCGTGACCCGCGCCTATCATCAGGAACAGGCATTCGGCCTGATCGACCCCACGGCCGAGCTGGCCTGGATGGATCGTTTCGACCAGAAGCGCCGCGAAGCCCTTCGCGAAGTGCGCCGCCACAAGGTCGGCCAGACCCGCAACGAAGTCCGCGGCGCGGCCAAGAGAGGCGAGATCTCGGCGCCCGTGATGGTGTCCTCCACGCTCGCTTCGCTCTACTTCGGAACGCCCGTGAACGTGGACATCGACCAGGCGGTCCGCATCAGCGCGAAGACCGACTTCATCGACGATCGCGCTCAGGTCAAGATCACCTCGAACGTCGTGGACGGCGCCCTCGACATCGCGGGCGACAGCCACATGAACCAGGATGTCGACCCCAGCCGCCGCGAAGAGCGCTACCGCGTCTCTCTGACCCGCCAGCTCCCGGTCTGGGACCTGAGCAGCGGCGTCGCCTACGGCGGAACGACGAAGTCGCTCTCGGCTTCGATCGCCAAGCCTCTTTCGGACAACCTCACCTGCGTTGTCGATACCCGCCAGCGGATGGATCAGCCCGCGGCCAAGACCGAGAACACGCTCACGTTCCAATACGGCCTGCGTTTCTAAGCGCGGAGTTCAGCTCCAGGGTTTGGAGGCGGCTCGGCCGGGCACAGGCTCCTGCCTTGTCGCACACCCCTGGCTTCGCCAGGGGACGCATCACGCTTGTGCGACGCCCGCCGAGCCGCCTCCAAACCCTGGAGCCCAACTTCGGCGGAAGAAAGTGAGGGAGTACTCGATTCTCGGCGTAACTCGCGCTCAGGACATTGGGTTCGACGTGCTCACTCGTTGAGCGTCTCAGGTCCGGGATCCATTTATTAAACAAGGCAGCGGAGGGGGGCCAAGGCGAGTTCCCATCCGCGGGTGGCTTCTGAGCGAAAGACACGCGCTTGGAGGAGCGTCCTCTGAAGAACGTTGCACGATTCCAGAGTATGCCCGCGAATGGGTGTCTGAGCCCTTGGACCCCCTCCGCTGAATTGTTTGATAAATGGATACGGGACTCGGCGCGCTCAGTCGCGCTCGAACTCGACCCGAGTGGCGCCGGGACTCCCGTCGTCGCCGTACGTCTTCACGTAGGGCAGCCCCTTGAGGATCTTCCGCGTTCCTTCGCGAAGCGCTCCGGTGCCGAGCCCGTGGATGATCGTCACCTCCGCGTAGGCTCCGCTCCGGAAGGCCTGGTCGAGGTAGCGTTCCACCTCGGTCATGGCGTCGTCGAAGCGTTGGCCGCGTAGGTCGAGCTGCTTGTCGGGGGCTGGAGGCCGGTCGGCGGTGGCGGGCTTCGAGGCTTTCTGCTTCGGCCTCTGCAGCGCGGCGACCTGCGCGGCCTCGATGGACGAAAGGGGCTCGATGTCCTCGAGCGCGAGCGACATCTGGATGGTGCCCATCGCCACCTTGGCCTTGCCCGACTTGATCTCGAGCACGGTGCCGGTGGCTTTCCACTTCGGGATGCGAACCTGCGAGCCCACGGCGAGCGTGGTGTCCTTCGCGGCGGCGGCCGTTTTCTCCCGCGCGCGCCTGGCCAGAGTTTCCGCAACGTCGGGCGCCTCCTCCGCGAGCGCGGTTTCCATGCGCTCGGTGGCCCAGCCCAGCGTCTCGTTCAGCTTTCCGCGGCTCGCGTCGACGTCCCTGCGGCTCTTGGCCTCGTCGAGCTTCCTGACCGAGGCGCGAACCTCGTCCTGCGCCTGCTCGAGGATGCGGCGGAGCTTCTGCCGGGTCCTCTCGAGCATCTCCCCGACGGAGGTCTCGGTCCTTTCGGTCCATTCCTTCTTCAGGCGCTCGGCCTCTTCCCTCAGCGTGACTGCCTGGTTCCGCGCGCGCTGGGCTTCCTGGGCGTCGGCCTCGATCTTCGACAGGAGCCCCTCGAA
>CAYZKI010000233.1:0-2509 GCA_964478745.1 uncultured Bacteriovoracaceae bacterium | reverse complement strand
CTTCTTGTGCTCGACCGAGAGGTAGCCCCGGGCGAGCTCGAGCACGTTGGCCGGGATTCCCAGGCGCTCGGCCGTCTCGAGAGCGCGCGAGCGGCCCGCCACGCCGATCACCAGGCGGTAGGTCGGGATGCGCGAGCTCTCGTCGAAGGCCATGCTCGCGTTGACGATCCGGTCGTCCGAGAAGGCGAGAGCCTTGAGATGGGGATCGTGCGTGGTGGCGACGACGAGCGCGCCCTTCGACATCACGGTCTCGAGAAACGCGCGTCCGAGCGCGGCGCCTTCCTCCGGGTCGGTCGCGCTGTTGAGCTCGTCCATGAGGACGAGGCTCCGATCGCTCATGTCGCTCAGGATCTCCTTGAAGCGCAGCACGTGGCCCGCGAAGCTCGAAAGGTGCTCCTCGATCGACTGCGGGTCGCCGAGGTCGGCGAAGAACGAGTCGAAGAACGGGACGATCGGCTGGTCGACGGCGGGGAAGGGGAAGCCCGTGCGCGCGCAAAGGCCCGCGAGCCCTAGCGTCTTCAGCAGCACGGTCTTGCCGCCGGTGTTCGGGCCCGTGATCAGAAGCGCGCGGGCCGGCTCGCCGAACTCGAGGTCGTTGCGCATGATCTTCTCGGGCGGAAGCGACCACCAGAGAAGCGGATGTGCCGTCTGGCGCAGCATGAATGCCCGGTCCTCGGTGACGTGGATGGCCTTGCCCGAGTAGTGCCTGCCGAAGCGCGCGCGCGCCTGGACCTCGTCCCAGTGGGAGATGATCAGCGAGGCCGCGCTGATCTCCGCGCCGAAAGGCTTGAGCTTTCGCGAGGTCTCGGTGAGCACCACGTAGATCTCCTGGGCGAGCTCGTTCTGGCGTTGCCGAAGACGGTTGTTGAGCGCGGCGACCTCGCGCGGCTCGACGAAGACGGTCTGCTTGCTCGCGGAGGCCTCGTAGATGATGCCTTCCACGTCGCTCTGGTTGGAGATCTTGATCGGGAGCACGAACCTCCCGTCGCGCACGTCCGTGAAGTTCTCCTGGAGAACGCCCTTCTGGGCGAACGTTTTCATGAGCTGGTCGAGAACCGCGTGGATCTCGCGCTTGAGAGAACGGATCTCCGAGTGCAGCGCCGAAAGCCGCGGGGACGCGCGCTCGGAGAGCTCGCCCTCCGGCGTGAGCACGGCCTCCAGCACGCGAAGGGGAGCCATCGGATCCGGAAGCTGAAGGAGCGCGCGCTTGAAGAGCTCGCCGCGGATCTCCTCCCGCGGAACCTGGACCCAGGAGTCGATCGCGTAGAGCCAGCCGCGGATCATCGCGAGGTCAGCGACCTCGAGCGTCGCGCCGCGGTCGAGCCGGTCGAGCGCGGCCGCGGGATCGCGCAGGTCGGTCAGCGGGCCCCAAAGCGCCTCGCGCGCGAGAAGGAGCGAGACTTCCTGGGTTTCCTGCTGGCGCAGCCGGCTGCTCGCCGGGTCCGGCGCCCATCGCGCCGGATCGGAAAGCGAACGCACGCGCGCCTTCCCCGGCTCGGTGCTGGCCTCTTTCTCGGCCAGCTCCAGGAACCGGGTCCATTCGAGCGCGGATTGTGCGTCGTGGCCGTTACCCATGGCCCGCCACTGATATCACGGACGGCGGGGGATTTCCCCTTTGACAGGGCACGTCCGATTGTCAATTCTCAGAGCCTGTGCAGCTTTCGGAAGTATTCGAAGAGATCAACCGCGCGCATTTCGATGACTTCCTCACTCCGCCGGAGCTGAGGTGGAACGCGCGGCTGCGCACGAGCGCCGGACGCTTCATCCCAGGGACCCGTCCCGGGACCCTGCGACACGCGCTCGATGAGCGCACGCCCACGATCGAGATCGCTAGCTATCTGCGCGAGGAAAGCGAGTCAGGAACCCTGATCCGCGACACGATGGCTCACGAGATGATCCACTACTGGCTCTGGGTGCGCAGGCGACCCTACGGCCATACGGACGAGTTTTACGCGAAGATGAAGATCCTGGGCACGTCCCGCTACAACCCGGTTCCCCGGCTCAGGCCGCCCAAGTACCTTTACTGCTGCCCGGCCTGCGGCAAGGAGTTCAAGACCCGGCGCCGCATCAAGCCGGTGGCCTGCCTGGACTGCTGCCGCAAGCATTCGGGGGGCTATTACGACGTGCGCTTCAAGCTGCTTCTGATGCGGGAGTACTCGGCGGTCGAGAGAGCGCAGTGGAAAGAGGAGGAAAAATGCGTCGCACCGGTTTGATCGCCGTTCTGGCCATCCTGATCTTCCCGGCAGGCGCGTGGGCCTTCGGAACGAAGAAGGCTCCCGCTACGCCTTCGCCGGGCCCGAGCCCAAGCTCGAGCCCGAGCGCGGCTCCGAGTCCCGCCTCTTCTGAACCCGCTGCTGCGCGCGACGCTCTGATCTGGGTCGCTCAGCCCGACGGAAGCAAAAGCTGCGGGGAAAAGGCCGGTCGGAGCCTCGAGGACGGAGCCGCTCCTCTCAAGAAGCTCGGCGTGCGCGTGTTCTCGCAGAAGAAGACGCACGACGGGATGATGCAC
>CAYZKI010000232.1:0-5560 GCA_964478745.1 uncultured Bacteriovoracaceae bacterium | reverse complement strand
ATCATGATCACGGCGGCGAGCTCGAGCCCCAGATTCGTGTTCGGGAACAGGGCAACGAGCCCCAGCACGAGCCCCGGAAGGAAGCCCAGCACGGGGATGGTCTGGAGGATGTCGACCGCGGGCAGGATGACCGAGGCCGCGCGCTTGGACTTGGCGGCCCAGTACCCGACGCTGAGAGCGCAGAGCAGAGAGAGGACGTAGGCCACGAGCCCGCGGCCCGCGGACAGGATCACGTAGCGAGGCAGCGCGCGCGCCGAGAGATCGATGTAGGTGACCGGTGTGTAGTCCGCCTGCCACTGCTCGGCCACCGAGACGATGGCGGCGATCGATCCGCCCATGACCAGGAGCACTCCGAGGTCGGCGATCGAGAAGGCGCGCTCGTGGATGATGGTTCTCTGCTGAAGACTCACGAGTCAGGGCCCTCGCCTATTCAGGCTACTGGAGTTTGAAGACAAGATCGAGGTTGCTGACGCCGGAAACCGGCCCGATCGAGCCCACCCTGAGGCTCTCCCCCGCCGCGGCCGACTCGAGCTTGAGGATCAGCTGGTCCGCGAAGGAGCGCTCGAGCGCGAGCGTGCCCACCCATTGCCCGGTGGCCGGATGCGCGACGAGCACCCGGGTTTCGCCGTCCTTCAGCTTCCAGAACAGGGACCACTCCTGGGGGAGGTCCAGCCTGAGCTCCCCGCCCGCGGCCTGGAACGTGTTCCTGAGCGCGGGAAGGAGGTCCTCCCGAAGGGAGTCGACCCCGAGCTCGAGCGACATCGTGACGTCATCGGGCCGTGGCGGCCGGTGAGTCACCTCCTGCTTCAGCTGCGCTTGCTTCCAGTTCAGGTACGGCACGCTCCCGGCTTACCACAGGCACCGACTGGATCAAGCCCGAGAGGCCCCACACCACGCCGAAACGCAGCAGCGCCCCGACGAAGAAGAGCGCGCGGAACCCTCCGAGCGGAGCCAGCGCCTCGGCGAGCACGCCGCCGAGCAGGTTCCCCGCGGCTCCGGTCAGCCCGACTGCCGCGGTGTAGAGCGAGAAGCACACGGCGCCCCGCCGCGCGGGACAGACCTTGAAGAGCAGCGTGTTGAACGCGAGCGTGTAGCCCGTCCATGCGACGCCGCTGAGCGTGTAGTCGAAGGGAGCGAAGTACTGGATCGTGCCGGCCGCGCGGAACGAGTAGATCAGCGGCGAGAGCGCGATCAGGTTGCCCGCGATGAAGATCAGGCGCGCGGGGTCGCGCGCCTGATCGATCTTGCGCCCCCACGCGGCCGCGCTCAGGAAGCCGCCGATCTGGGTCATCACCGTCCAGAGCGCGATCGAGCTCATGGGAATGCCGAGCTCCTTCGTGAAATAGTACGGGAAGTACGGCCCGGTCAGCTGAACGGCCCCGTTGAAGCAGGCACCGAAGACGAGCACGCGGCGGAAAGCGGCGTCGGAGAGCGGCTCGAGGATCGCCTCGAAAGACACCGGCCTCTTGAACGAGCGCGGGCGCCGCGCGGGCCTCACGTGCTCGCGCTTGCGCGCGTCGGGTACCTGGGAAAGCAGGTAGACCGAGATGACGGCCGATGCCACGGCGAGCGCGCCGAGCACGGCGTAGCCGAGGAAATACCCGCCGGGCTTCCAGCCCACGCAAAGCGCGCCGAGCAGGTTGGCGACGATCACGGCGCAGACGGTGTAGCGCTGGCGGATTCCGAAGAAGCGCCCGCGAAACCCTTCCGGGATGATCTCCTGGACCCATGCCATCCAGGCCGCCGCGCTCGAGGTGGCGAGCAGCGCCGAAAGGCACGCCACGCAGGTCAGCAGCAGGACCCACGCGGATTTCGGGAAAGGCACTCCGGAGGCCTGCGAACGCCACATCCAGAAGGCCGCAAGCATGAGAGGCAGTGCCCAGAGCGCGCGCGCCGCGGACGCGAGCCTCAGCGTGTATCTTCGCATCGAGGTCACGCGCTCGAGCGCCCAGAGGCCGAAAATCTGCCCGATCGCGCCGATCCACGGCACGGCCACGAGCAGGCTCACCATCGTGACCGAGATGCCGAGCTCACCAGCGAGCCCGCTGAGATAGTTCGCTCCGATCCAGGCATCGTAAGCCATGGCGAAGGCGCCTTCCCAACAGAGCAGAGTGAACACGGACCGCAGACGCATCTTGCGCAACTCGACTTGCACCCGCCATCTTGGCCGGCGTTTTTCGATTGTAGCGCCCGGAAGTGCTGGAAACCACCGGGTGATTTCGGAGTTTTAGCTGAGCCTTAGCGTAGTTTTTTGATCAGGAACAATCAGACCGCGTCGCGGGCAAGCCGCCTCTTCGCTTCGGCCAGGTATCTTTCGAGCGCGACCTGCGCGCGCGGGTCGAGCTGCGCGAACTGGAACCCCGCCCGGCGAGCTCCGCCGTTCATCCAGGTCAGCCTGGCTTTCGCCCAGAAGCCCTCGAGACCGGTGGTGCCGAGGGGAAGGATCCACAGCCTCAGCTCCCCCAGCCCTTCGAGACGCTGGTCGCTGTCGAGGCAGACCTGCATCCCCGAGGGCGAGATATCCTCGCACACGCCCAGGATGTCGCCCTTCTGCCCGAGGCTGACGGTCGCGATCAGGGGCACGCGGGGCGGGCCGCGCATCTCGCGCCTGTGGCCCCGCACGATGGTCAACTGGGAGGACACCTGCCGGGTCTTGGTGAGAGCGTTCACGTCGACGACGAGCTTCGCGAACCGCGGGATCGCCGAGACCGGCACCCAGTTGGAGAGCTCGCGCGACCAAAGGTAGATGTCGGCGCCGGTCAGACGGCCGCTGGCCAGGATGCGCTCCACCTCGGGAGCTTTGAACGGCCCGAACTCCGAGCCGTTGTACTGCAGGTACCAGTCGGTCGACTTCTTGAGAAGCAGGCTGCCCGTCAGCTGAAGCACTTCGGGCCCGGTCATCGACTGCGCTTCCGCGCGGATCCGCGCCGAGGATTTCCCGCCCTTGGCTTTGCGCGCGCTGCTGACCGCTCGCGCGTAGAGGTCCCGCGTGTCGGGAAGCTCGGGCATGAGCTCCTTGAAGTCCTCGAGCTCGCAGAAGCGCTTCCAGTCCCCGCCGCCGGTCAGGGAGCGGGAGAAGTCGACCCAGGAGAAGACGCCGGCCCTGAGACGCGCCTCCACCTCATGCTCGGGCATGGGGCCAAGCAGGATCGGACCACCGACGTCGAAGTGGATGACTTCCCAGGATCTCACTCACCCTGATTCTACCGGCTTTGGCAGGCATACGGCAAAGGGCAGGCTCTGCCGACTGGGCGCGCCCCGCGCGTCAAATTCATGGCGAGCGCCGGCCGGCGCCCTTGCAAACGGGCCCAAGACTGGTTATTTCAGAGGTGCCATTCCATTGATGTTGGAGCGTAGCTCAGTGGCAGAGCACCGCCTTCACACGGCGGGGGTCGCTGGTTCAACCCCAGTCGCTCCAACCATTCTCACCCACTCGTGTTACCGGATCGGAATCGCGATCTGCCGGAAGCGGTTCGAGTTCTGCGGCTTGATCGCCACGTAGAGCATCGAGCGGCCGCTGACGTCGATCTGGTTGGTGGAGTACCGCATGCCGTTGTAGCCGCCGTTTCCCTCGGGCGAAACCAGCCCGCCCGGAGCCGGGGTCGCCGACCATCGGGCAGCTCCGCCGGCGGAGCTGCCCTAACAGGTTGCCAGATCCGGGCTCCGGGGGGTACGGCCCGAGGGCCCGCCGCGGAAAGAGCTGCTGTTCAGTCCCCGGCCCAGCGGAGACGGAAAAGCCGCGCGCCTTTCATCTTCCTCTTGTAGGCGATCAGATCCGCCTTCACGTCCGGATAGTCGATCACGATCTTCTCGCGCGCCTCGAACGATCCTTCCCACATGAGCCCCGTGTTCTTGAACTCCTCGCGCACCTTCTGCCAGGGAAGGCATCTGAAGTTGAACTTCCGCGACGAGTGGATGTTGTGCGGCTTGAACTGGAAAGTGATCGAGTTCCGTTGCTGGTCCATCTCGACGAGCCAGCGATGATGGTAGTGACCGCACCACCAGTGACGCTCGACGCCCTTGGTGCTCTCGTAAGCGCGGTGCGGGGTCTCGATGTAGCCCGCCTTCGCGACGCGCACGATCTCGCGCGAAACCTTGATCGGATCCTTGATGTCCTCCAGCGTGTGGCGACAGACGACGAAGTCGAACTCCTTGTCCCCAAACGGGAGCCTGTCGATCTCGCCGAGATCGAGCTGGTGGTAGTTCTCCTTCGTGACCCGGATGTCGCCGTAGCCGTACGCGCCGGCACGGTTCATCGTCTCGAACGGCATGATGTCGACCATGTGGGTGGCCTGGCGGCATGGAGCGAACCACCCCCCGATATCGAGGATCTTCAGATCCTTCCGGGGGGAGGATGCGAGCTCCTTGAGCTTTTCGTCGAGAGTGGGAACGCGGGCGTCGGTCTTCATCCGCTCTCGGACATAACGCGACCTGGCTTCCCTGGACAAGCCGGGAGTTCGCCCGTCACTTGGGAATCTTGTACTTCTGGGCCATTTCGTAGTCGGTGCCGAAGCGCCCGAGGCCACGATGCACCGTGAGTTTGAGCTCCACCTCGGTGCCCTTCTTCAGATCCTTGGGGTCCACGCCCGGAAGCGCGCCCAGGCGAAGGGTGAAGTCGCTTCCCACGCGCTCCACGTAGCTCGGGTCGACCGGCCCCTTGAACAGGGTCTTGTCGCCGAGCGCGCGCTCGCGCTGCAGCTCGGCCGTGAAGCCGGTCTCGAGAAGATCCGAGAGATTGGCGGCGTCCCGCACCTTGGCGATGAAACCGGCCTCGAAGCCGTAGAACGACAGGGAGAGCCTCGTCACTTCGGACTGATCGACCGCGGCGTCGAAGGTGGTGCGCTCGACATTACCCACCCACTGCTCGCGCGCGACGAACCAGAAGCTCGAGGGGAGCGAGAGATTCGTGCCGTTGTCCGTCGCCGAAGCCGTGAGCGTCGCGCTCACGCCGGCGAAGTCGGTGACCGGGCGGTTCGCGTTCCAGAGGTACTCCGAGCGGTACTCCTGCCGGTGCGAGAACTCCTGGAAGACGTCGGAGATCACCGAGCCCGGAGCGAAGAGCCCCAACGCCCCGCCCTTCCGAACCCAGACATTGCGCGAAAGCGTCTGAGCCGAGGTCACGAGCTGGGGCAGGCTGACGGTCAAGCTGGACTGGGTCGGCGCCAGCGGCTGAAGCTGCTTGATCAGGGTGAGCGTGCCCATCGAGCCGCGTGGGCCGGAGGAACCGGCCGACCAGCCGTCGTCGCCGTGGCGCCCCGGACGGCAGGAAAAGTAGTAGCTCTTGCACACCGTCTTGTACGTCCCGTCCGGCTGCTTCACGCGCTCGCAGACATCATGTTTCCAGTTCGCGTAAGTGCAGTAGCACGGGCGCCCGCCGCGACCCCAGGTTCCGCTTCTTCCGGGGCTGCCGCCGCCCGAGCGGACGGTAACCATCCTGAGGTTGCGAAGGTCGTCGGTGTAGACGACCAGGTCGCCGCCGTCGCCGCCGCGCCCGCCGGCGCCCGCTCTGCCGCCGTCGCCGCCATCCGCGCCCCAGACGTTCTCGGCCGGAGTCGGCTGG
>CAYZKI010000231.1:0-5563 GCA_964478745.1 uncultured Bacteriovoracaceae bacterium | reverse complement strand
GACCGGCGCCTGCGCGGGCGGCTCGGTCGCGAACGCCACGGGGGCCGTGGAAACTGCGAGGCTCAGGACGACCACGACGAATGACAGGGCTTTTCTCATGTGCCCAGGCTACCACGGCCCGAGTCACCGAACGAGGGCCGAGAATTCCTCCTGGATCAGGAGCCTTTCGGCGTCGTCCGCACCTCCGATGCGAAGCGTCGGCGCGTCGCTGAGGTCGATGAGAAAGACCATCCCGTTGAGCCGTTCGCGCGGGAGGCGGCCCGCGAGGGCTTTTCTCAGATCCTTCTCGTAAGCCTCCGCCCGGACGATCAGCCGCGACCGGGCCGTCGCCGGCAGGCCATCGGCCGAAAGCACCATGCGCAGCGACGGGTCGCCGGAGACGGCCAGCTCCCGCAGAAGGAGCTCCGAAGCCCATTCAGGCTGTTTCAGGGGCCCGCCGAGAACGACCATCCCGTCATCGCCCGAGAAATGGACGCGGGTCCCTTGCGGAAGCGCGCCGTCCCGGATGGCGCGCTCGATGAGCTCGCTGAAATCCCGCTGGCGGCGCGCGAACGCCTCGGTCGCGTTCCTCTCCGCCCGGCGTGCCGCCCTGACCGCGCTCTCCGCGTTCTTCACCAGAGGGTGCGTGAGCATGCGCATGGTTTGATGCGTATTGCGCGCGCCCTGGCCGGCGAAGTCAGCTGAAAACACGCCGAAGGGCGCCTCGAGCGCGTGCACCTCGAGACGCTGGGCCTGGAACACTCCGGCCGAGAACGAGGAGTTCGTGAACTCGACGAAGCGGCTCAACGTGAGACCATCGGTCGGGGATACCTCCGCTCCGAACTTCTTCAGCAGCGCCGGCGGGAGCTCTTCCACGGGCGTCTTCCGGATCGTGTCGATCGCCTCCGCGCTCAGGACGTACGAATCCCTGGCGACCCGATCGAGCAGGCCGGCCCGGAACCAGTCCCGGTGCGAGACGTGTCTCGAGATCGACGACTGCATGCGCTTCCAGGTTCCGAGGTCCATCTCGATCGTCTCCCGGGCCTCGGAGAACGACATCGCGTGAACGGGATCGGAGTCTCTGAGGAAGCGGCGGGCGTTGCGGTTCGCGAAACCCGCTTGGTCGGCGGTCCCGCCGTAGCCGGTCAGGTGCCAGTTCTCGGGTCGGCCCGCGATGAACGCGCGCTCCTGGAATGACGGCAGGATCCCGTGCCGCGCGAGCTCGCGCCGGTAGGTGAGGGCCGCGGTGTCGTGCAGCTTCGCGATCAGGCCGCGGAGCTCGGGCGTATCCCGCGAGAGCGCGAGCCTCACGGACTTGAAGTCGGAGTACTGCGAGACGAGCGCTTCCCGGAGCGGCCTGAAGGACGGGCTGTTCCTGAGATGCGTGAAGAGGATCTTCTTGTACAGGTTGCCGGCCGCGGTCGCGAGGTTCTTGTCGCCGAAGATCGTCTCGTTCAGCTCTTTCAGTATCGCCAGCTCGGTGTCGACGAAGAGCTTCGCTCGCGGATCGCCTTGCAGCACGAGCTTGATGAACGCCTCGTTCTCGGCGGGCGTGACGGGCAGGTAGCCCTTGAAGAGCTCGATGAAGTCCGCGAAAGGCGATAGCTCGAGCGTGTCCGCGGCCAGGCGCTTCGTCGCGCACGCCTCGAGCGGGTTGGTCGCGAGGGAGACGCGAGGAAAGGCGCTGCCCGCCGCGAGCGCGGCAGCGAACAGGAGCGGAAGTCTGGAGATCCGGCGATGAAGCAGAGAACGGTCCCTCTCCCTTCACTCTTCGGCCGCGTCGGGAACGCGCCTGAAGCGGGGGACGCGAAGCCGGGGTGTCGGTTCCTTGACGGAGCGGAGCTAAGAGAGCCGTGTTTTCAGAATCTCGCTCCGGTGCAGGAAGAGCGGGAAGGCGAGGAGCAGGAACGCCGCCACGCTGAGCGCCCGCAGGCTTCCGATCGGGTACCGGAAGAAGTCATCGATCGGCCCCACCAGGTAGAACAGCGGCAGGAACAGGGTCCAGACCGAGCGCCAGAGCTGATCGAGCTTCCACAGCACGAACCTCGGCCGTGACCCCGGGGAAGCCGGATCGACCCGCCGGAGCGGGAGCACCATCAGATAGGCGATCAGGAGCGCGGCGAAGACCGCGAAGATCGGAACGGCGACGACGGCGAAGACCATCGGCGTGTCGCATTCGGAGATCCTCTTGCACGCGGCCTCCGCGGGCGGATTCGCGTCGTACCAGGCGCGGTACTCGTCGCTCCAGGTCGCGATGAGCGGCATGGACAGGTTGAGCGCGAATCCCGCGACGGCGGGGACCACCAGTGTCGCGTTCCGGAGAAGCCTGGATCTCAAGACGTGCCCGGGTGAATCAGGGCTTTTGGGCCCACTTGCCGTCCGCATCCTGCAGCCAGGTGCCGGACGGGGACTCCGCCTGGAACGAGCGCGCGAAGCTTTTCTGGATGTCCTTCAGGCGTCCCTCGGCCACGCCGTTGGCCTGGCGGACTTCCTCGTAAAGGGCGGTGCGGTCGGCGTTCTCGTCCGAGACCACCTTTTCGACCTTCGCCGTCTGGAGCTTCTTGAGCTTGTCGGGAGCCTTGATCACGAGCATGCCGTCGTTCGTCTCGCCGAGCACGCCCGCGCGTTTCTGCGCGATAACCTCGTCGACGCGCCCGCTCAGGCGGGTGCGGATCTGGAGCGCCTTGTCCGTGTCGACCTTGAAGACGCCTTCGGCGGCGTGGGCGACGGGGAAGAGGCTCGGGAACTCGATCGAGCTCTTCGCCGGGGCGGGAGTGGCGGGCGTCTCCTCGGTGCCGGGCTTTCCGCCCTTGTTGCTCTTGGCCCGATAGAGCTCGCGCACGTAGTCGTCGGTCGCGCGCTGGACGGCGCTTTCCGGGAAGTTCACGTTCACCGTGACGCAGGCCACGGCGCCGGCCATCGTCGCCAGGACGAGGGCGAGCGAGAGCGCCTTAGAGAGTCGGATCGCACTTCGGGTCGGCTTTTTCGTATTCGGGCTCATAGACATTTCCTCGCGTGGGTCCTTTGCCTGATTTCTCGGCCTGCTGCTTCTCGATCATCGCCTGTATGGACTTCGAGGTGTTTCTCACGAAGCTTCCCATACCGGCCGCGTCCAGCACCACCGGATACCGGTCGGAGTTCAGCGGCATCCTGAATCTCGGTCCATAAAGGATATAGTGTTTTCGCTCCTTCTCAAAGAGCTCCGGTGGGTCGAGCGTCTCGAGGAGGATCGTGCCGTCCTTGGAGAGCAGGGTGAGCCCGACGAAGTCGACGTTGTATCCGCCGAAGAAGCGGCTCGGCCATCCGAACGAGAACCACCTCGCGATTCCCGGCATCGCCTCGAGCTGGTCCGAGGCGATCAGCTTCACCAGATTTTCCATGGCCTGCGCCGAGAAGACGACGGCGCGGTGGTTCAGGGGCTTGGCCTCGAACCGGAAGTCGTAGTGGGTCGGAAGCCATGCCTGGAAGACGACTCCGCGCGCGTAGCCCGCGAGCACCCCGTCCATCCGGCCGAAGCCCGACCACTCGCCGGCCTGATCCAGGCGGATCCCGTCGAAGCTCAGGTTGAAGTCGGTTTCCGGCACGTCGGTATTGAGGTCGTAGACGGCGATCTCGCTCAGCTCGATCCTCCCTCCGAAGAGAT
Organism: uncultured Bacteriovoracaceae bacterium; assembly: GCA_964478745.1. Lineage (GTDB taxonomy): Bacteria > Bdellovibrionota > UBA1018 > UBA1018 > UBA1018 > CAYZKI01. The sequence continues at coordinate 1,941 of CAYZKI010000231.1, read as the reverse complement.
GGGCCGAGACCGAGCCCTTCGGGTCGAACCACGAGGAGGTGAGCTCGAGCCTGGGAAACTGGATCTGGAGCGTGCCGGGCGGGACCTGCTTCGGGCCCACGCAGAGATCGTTCGTCAGGCTGCCGATCGGCATCGGCTCGAGCTCGAACGAGGTGCGGAGAATCGGCTCGGTTTCGCCGCTTTCGATCTCGAGCGCGCCCACGCGCAGGGGAATCCTGGACCGATCGAAGGGAAGCGAGCCGGCGCCGATCGTCGCTTTCCACTTCCCGCCCGGCTTCGGCTCCATCGAAACGGGTGTCGGCCCGAGCGACGTCTCCGCCCGCCGCAGGAGGATGCGCGAGGCGCGGATCGACCCTTTGCCGTCCCTTCCGAGCGATGCCTCGAGGCCGCGGATGGCCAGCTTAGCCGCGGGAACGTCGAGATCCAGGTCGTGGATGGCGCCGCCGATCTCCCCGACGCGTACCGAGCTGTTCGCGCCGGCCAGCGTGACGTCGAGCGAGGTCGCCCCGCTCACCGCCCCTTTCCGCACCCGCACCGAGCGCAGGGACGCGATCCGGGTGAGCGCGCCGCCGGAAGAGGCGGTCGCGGCGATCACGCCGTCCAGCAGCGGAGCGAGCGCGATCGGGTCCTGTGTCTTGAGGCGTACCTTGAGCTCGTCGCGCGCGGCGCCCCGGGGCTCGACCGAGAACAGCAGCTGCTGCGTCTTGCCGGCGGAGCCTTCCGCTTTCGCGAGCCCGCGAGGCAGCGGGGTGACGAAGCCCTGGAGAGGGAAGGGCTCGAGAGGCAGGTCGAGGTAGATCTCGTTCCAGAGCACCTCCGAGGACTTCGCGGAGACGAAGTAAGCGAAGCGCGGGCCGGTCGCTCCTTCCGAGAACGGCGTCGACACGAACGCCTGGGGAGCGGTCACGATCACCGCGCGGTTCGGATCCCCGGGCGAGGCCCACGAAAGCTCTTCGGCGTTCGCCTCGGCGTTGAGCGCGCGGTCGCGCCAGTCGGCGCCGACATACAGGTTCTTCCCCGAAACCCCGACGGCTTTCCACTCGAAGCCTGCCGCCTGCACGAGGACGCTCGCCTCTTCGAGGTCCGTGAGCGTGGACGACGCCTTGGCTCCGAGCGTGAGATTGAACTCGCTCGAGCGAACGCCGTTCAACTCGAGCGTCGCGCGCGATCCGTACTCAAGCGCGAACGCCTTGCCTTTTCCGCTCTGGATCTCGATCGGGCCCGCGAGCTCGACGCGTACTCCGTCCCAGCGGATCACGAGCGCGAGCTCGGTGATCCGGCCGGCGAAAAAGTCCCTCCATCCGGCATTCACCTCCGCGCTTTCGATCTTGAAGGGAAGGAGCGGAGCCACCCGGCCCACGTAGAAGGCCACCACCTGGGCTTGCACCCAACGTTGGACCGCGCCCGTGTACCAGCCCACCCCAAGCGCGATCGCGCCCGCGAGCGCCATTGCGGCGGCGGAATAGAGCCGGTGACGGGACCTCATCGATTTACGATACCGCACCCCCGCTCATCGGAGAATCCGAATGCCAGACTTTTCTTGTTCAATATACGGATCACGAAGAAATCTTTCAGTTTAGGCAGGGCATGTCATCCTAAGAGGTATGTTTACCTGGGGCAGGGCAGTACGAGTCGCGGTCGCTCTGGGCCTGCTTGGAACGCCTTGCGCCTTCGCCGCCGACCGCCCGCCCTCGATCCAGGCTCAGTGGGTCGACGAGTATGGAAAGATCGTCGATCTGAAGTGGCCCATCGAAGCGAGCTGGCGCTGGGCCGGCGCCCTTCCCGTGGCCCGCGTCCGCGCCCGGCTTCCTCAGGGACAGACCGCGAAGGTCATGGCCAAATCGAGCCACCTGGCCTCGAAAGAGTCCTCGCCCACGATGCTCGCGATCGACCTTCCCGAGGGGCAGACCGTCGTCGACCTCGAGGTCCAGGATACCGCCC
>CAYZKI010000230.1:0-5576 GCA_964478745.1 uncultured Bacteriovoracaceae bacterium | reverse complement strand
CGCCCAAGCCCTCTCTCGGTGCCAGGACGGAAATCGATAAAACGCTGAAAGCGAAAAACACTGCACAGCGACGAAGAAAATCCATTTTCTCCCCCTGAGTCTGTTTTTGAGGACCCTTAATGCAATCTCAGTGCACAACCTCCACCCGAAGCGTGTGATCCCGCAGGCTGCGAATGACTTCGCGGCTGTGCGCGTCGCCCCGGGTTTCCAAAGTCAAAGCCACGTCCGTGCGATCGATCGTCGCCGAGGGCTCGCTGCGATCGTGGATCGCCTGGACTATGTTCGCGCCCATGCGCGCGATCAGGTCGGTGAGCCTCGCCAGCGAGCCGGGACGGTCCGAGATCATCACGTTCACGCGGATGCGGCGGCCCGACTGGATCAGGCCCCGATCGATGATGCGCGAGAGGAGGTTCACGTCGATGTTCCCGCCGCTCACGACCAGCACGACCTTCTTGCCGCGGATCTTGGGCCGGAGCGTCTCGAGCGCGGCGAGCGGCAATGCGCCCGAGCCCTCGGCGACGATCTTGGCTTTTTCCATGAGCGTGAGAACCGCGGTGGCGATCTCCTCGTCGCCGCGCTCGACCACGCCGTCCAGCCTGGGCTCGAGGATGCGCATCATGGTCTCGCTGGCGCGGGCGACGGCGATGCCGTCGGCGAAGGTCTGGGCGGATTCGTAAGCGATGATTTTTCCGGCGCGGAGCGATTTGACCATCGAAGGCGCGCCCGCGGCCTGGCAGCCGATGATCCGGGTCTTGGGCCGGAGCGCCTTGTACACGGTGCTGATGCCCGCCATCATGCCGCCGCCGCCGATGGAGCCGACGATGACGTCGGCGTCGGGAAGCTGCTCCAGGATCTCGAGGCCGATGGTTCCCTGGCCGGAGATCACGGCCGGGTCCTCGAACGCGTGCACGTAGACCGCGCCGGTCTTCCGGGCGATCTTCCTCGCCTCCTCGTAAGCCTCGAGGTAGCCCTCGCCGGTCAGCACGACCTCGGCGCCGAGCGCGCGCGTGTTCTGCACTTTCATCAGCGAGGCGGCCTTGGGCATCACGATCGTCGCGTGGGTTTTCAGCCGTCGCGCGCCCCAGGCCACGCCCTGCGCGTGGTTGCCCGCGCTCGCGGCGATCACGCCCTTCCTGCGCTCTTTCGGGGTGAGGGTCAGGATCTTGTAGGTCGCGCCGCGGATCTTGAACGATCCGATCGGCTGCATGTTCTCGAGCTTGAGGTGAACCTCGCAGCCGAACTGCTCGGAAAGCCACGGGTTCAGCAGCAGGGGAGAGGGCGGGAGCAGCTTGCGCAGCTCGTGGCGCGCCACCTCGATGTCCGCGAGCGACACGTCGAAGGCGGCTTTGCGCGAGGCTCTCGCCCTTTTCTTCCTCAACTACAGCCTCCCCGAGACGGGAATCAACGACCCCGTGACCGCGCGCGACTCGGGCTGGGTCAGCGAATAGATCACGGACGCCAGGTCCTGGGTGCTTACCCAGGCCGAGGTGTCGGCATCGGGCATGGCCTCCCGGTTGGCCGGGGTGTCGATGATGGTGGGAAGGACGGCGTTCACGTTGATCTTCGTGGAGCGCAGCTCCTCGGCGAGGGTGAGAACGAGCATGTTCAGGCCCGCTTTGGCGGCGGCATAGGCCGCGTGCCCGTGCTTCGGCCCGAAGGTCTGTTTCGAGCTCACGAACACGAGATTGCCCGCGTCGCGCTCCTTCATCTTCGGGAGGAACTCGCGGACGAGAAGGAAGGCCGAGCGCAGGTTCGAGCCGAGAAGGAAGTCGAGGTCCGCGTCGCTCGTGCTCTCCGCGGGCGCCCAGCGGTATCCGCCCGCGCAGTGAATGACGGCGTCGACGCGGGCCGCGCACTCGCGCGCCAGCGCCTTCACGGAAGCCGGGTCGGCGAGGTCCGTCTGAACCCAACGGACTTTCGAGTTTTCCGACTTCGCCTTGTGATACGTGCCCCAGACTTCATGGCCCGCGGACAAGAACCGGGTTGTCACAGCGCTTCCAAGAGCGCCTTCAGCACCCGTAACCAGGATGACCATAGATGTCTCACTTATAACACAGCACTTGCGCCAAAAGCTAAGCAGCCCGTTTCGAGGAAGGCGCCGCCCGCGAAGTTTCCTCGCCGGGAAGGACCATGTTCGCGCGCACGACCCAGACGGGTACCGACGACTGTCGGACGACATCGCGCGTGACGCTCCCAATCAACGCCGCGGCGATGCGGCCGCTGCGGGCTTCCATCGCGATCAGGCCGCAGTCCAGCTCATGCGCGGCCCTCAGGATGGCGTCGGTGATCAGGGTTCCTTGGTTGTCGATCGAGTAGTTCGCGTCGACCCCCTGCTTGCGCGCCCAATGGGTCCACGCCGCGGCCTTGCGCTCGATGCGATCGGCTTCGGCGGAAAAGTAGGCCTGAACCGGCACCCAGGACCCTCCGAGCAGATAGACACCGGACTGGAACACGGGTTCGATCGGGCGGGGAACCGAGTGGAAGAAGGTGATCCTCGCGTTCAGGCTCCGCGCGAGCGCGGTCACGTGGCGCAGCGCCGGGCGGGACTCGGTGCCGAACTCGGTGGGAAAGAGGATGTGCTCGAGATGCGGGATGGCCCGGGTTTCCGGGCCGAGCGTGAGCACGGGCACCCGCGAGCGAAGGAGCACCGACTCGGCGAAGCTGCCGAGGACGATCCGCTTGAGGCCGCGCCTCCCGTGCGTGGTGACGATGATGGCTTCGGCCCGCTCCTTGAGCGCGAAGTGAGACAGCGTCTCGGCGGTGCGGAGCTTCGAGGAGGTTTCCTGGGTGATCACCTGGGGCGGCAGCAGGCTTCGCCCGGCATGCGTGCTCTCGACCAGCTGGCCGAGCATCCTGCGCGCGGCGGGCTCGTACTCGGCGAGCCAGGGCGCGCTCATCTCCTCGGAGAGGTTGAGCTCCGAGGGGGACAGGACGTAGACGGGCTGGACGCGGTGGCCGGTTCTCTCGCCCCACTCGCTGACCAGTCGTGTGGCGTTGCGAAGCATCGTGTCGTCCTTCGCGAATGCGTCAACCGCCCAGATCGCCTTCCGAATACGCGTTCCCGTTCTTCTGGCCATGAGGGAGAGCAAAGCAAAGAGAGGGCCACGGTTCACGTGGCCCTCTCGGTTGGACTTCGAGCGAGCCGGCTCGATCGAGCCGGCCGCTTGTTACGGCGTCGGGAACGCGGTCACCGAAGGACTCGGCGACGGCTCAGGCTGCTGGACCTGTTCCGAAGGACAGCTTGCGTCCGTCGTCGCCTTGATCGGGCACGGGTTCTCCACCACGCAAACCACCACGGCGGATCCGGTCGGCGACGCGGTGGGCGTCGGCGAAGCCGTCACGCTGGGGCTCGGGGTCGGCGAAGCGGTGACCGACGGGCTGGGCGTCGGCGAAGCCGTCACGCTCGGGCTCGGGGTCGGAGAGGCCGTGACCGACGGGCTGGGCGTCGGCGAAGCTGTCACGCTCGGGCTCGGCGACGGGCCCGGGCCGCCGGAGATCCCCGCCTGCTCGAGCTCGTCGGGATCGGCGGCTTCGAGAGCGACCTGAGTGGTGAGGCTCAGGACGTCGTCAGTCGCGGAGTCCGGGTCCTGCGGATCGCGCGGCTTCTCGCACTCCGCCTTGCCGTCGAAGTCGACTCGATACTCGACCCAGCAAACCGTGTTGCCCTTGCCATCCGACTGGATCTGCTGCGGATAATTCAAGGTGCCCTTCACGGAGCCGTCCGATTGGATCGGAAGGAACGCCTGCTCGGGCTCGGAATCCGGGATGGATTCGTTCGCAACCGTCACGCGGACCTGACCGGCGTCGCAGTCGAGATCGACCTGGAAGTCGTCGACCTTGGTCTCCTTGAACACCACTTGCTGTCCACATCCTTGCTGTTGTTGCTGCTGGAACTGCACCTGCTTCTGCGATCCGGATTGCCCGTCGCAGCTGAAGGAGAAGTTGCCGAGGCCTGTCGAAGAGGGCAGCGAGACGGTTTCATCGTCGTCCCCGCAGCCCACGAGCGCAATGGCCATGAGCGCACCAACACCACTGAACCAACCAACGGAATGAATTTTCCTCATGACTGCGAGGCCAGTGCAACGGCCGCGCCGTCCGTCATTGCTGGCTGCTTGCAGGGTTGGGCCCGAGCGAGGATTTCAGGAAGTTCAACGCGGCGAGCGCCGCCGGTGAATGCGTGCGCTCCCTGAGATAAGCCGCGCTAATCGCGTTTTTCAGGGGTTTTCCGCAACCCTTGAAGCGGTGGATCCGGTGCCCTTCCTTGGTGAGCTTCTGATAAAGGTGGCCGGGCAGTACGCCCGCGCCGAGGCCCTCGAGAATGAGGCGCGCCAGGCCCTGCACGTCCATGACGGTGGCGCGCACGTCGAGCGCGATATTGCGCGCGTCGAGATGATGGGCGAACCACATGCGGAGGATCGGCTCTTCCTCCTGGTACTCCACGTACTGGAGGCTTTCGAAGTACTTGCGCGGGTTCTTGGAGGATACCTTGGGGTCGACCGCGGACTCGAGGGCGCAAAGCTCGAGGATCTCGTCGTAGACCTTTTCCGTCGTGATTCGCCCGTCCATCTTGTACTCGTCGACGAAAGCGAAATCGAGCTCGCCCTTCAATAGCTGCTCGTTCATGCTGGATGCAAAGTCGAGCTTGATCTTGAGCTTCACGCGGTTGTTCTTGCGGCAGAACCTGGAAAGCAGCGGCATGAGCACGTTGTTGCCGAACTCGATGGGCATTCCGATGGCGACGGTGCCGGAGAGCTCCTTGTCGCCGCCCTTGATCTGCCAGAGGGCCTGCTCGATCTCGGTGAGGCTCTTTGAACATTGCTTGTAGAGCGTGGTGCCCGCGGAAGTCGGCACCAGCTTCTGCTTGATGCGATCTAAAAGCTGAACTCCCAGCATCTCCTCGAGCGACTTCACGTGCTGGCTCACTCCGGATTGCGTGAGGTGAAGCTCCTGCGCGGCGAGAGTCATGCTCTGCGTGCGGTAGACGCACTCGAAGATGCGAATGTAGTTCAGGTTGATATTATCAATAATCATAATGGGCCTATATCACATCTAATAATTGTCGAGGAAACGCTAATGAAGACCCAAGCTATTGGATTCTTTGCAGTTCTGTCGACTCTCGCCCTCGCGCCGCTCGCAGCTGAAGCGACCTCTTACAAGGTTCCGGTCCGCCCCGTGATGTCGGTGGTGATGTGCGAAGGAACCGGGCTGAACGCGGTCGTGACCGCTCACTCCCCGACGCAGGCCAAGCTTGAAGGCAATACCGAGCTCGGAAACGTGGTTTCCCAGGTGAAAGCCGAATCCACCGACGAGGTCATCACCTTCACCTCGGAAAGCGCGATGCTGGTCATGGACCTCAACCGCGTGATCCCGGGCACCCAGGATTTCCAGGGCGAGCTGACCCTCGAAGTCGACGGCCAGCGCGTCTCCTCCCCGGTCGCGTGCCACGGCGTCTTCACCGCGACGAAGGCCCCGAGCCTCAGGGTTTGGCAGTAATTCTGTAGATCCGGCCCCCGAGGTCGTCCGAGACCAGAAGCGCGCCCGAGGGCGTGACGATGAGATCGACCGGTCGTCCCCAG